>JASGCU010000156.1 GCA_030053935.1 Chitinophagaceae bacterium | reverse complement strand
TAAAATTGGTATACACTCTCAAATAATAATTTCCTGAACCGAGGGTGTCGGGGATTACCCAGTTTCCAAAACTCATACCATCTTTTATGGGATATACTCTCTCCATAATAATTTTTTTTTGAGGGGAAAAAAACTCCACATAAAGGGTTTTACTCTGTTGATCTCGTATTTCAGGGGATTTATAATTTACATAGATTTTAAACCACATCGGCTCTCCTTGATAATAATAGGGTTTATCGGAGTGAACGTAAACCTTCTCTCTATAGATATCTAGTTCTCTTTTTTGTATCATTCGGTAAGGATAGGTATCTTTTCCTATTTCTTTTTGTGAAAATAAAAACTCTTCTTCCGGGGTTGACTTTACTACATTGTAATTTTTCCAAAAAATAGAATCATATTTTTGAGATGCTGCTTCCAAAAATACTGTTCCCTCTTGCATTTTTAAACCCTCGGATAGGAGATGTTGATTACTAAATAAGTTCTGATATATACTAGTAGTAACATAAGAAGCTTCTGCGAAAAAACTTTTTTTAAGATCTCTTTTTCTAATATAAAAAATGTATTGAGAAAACAAAAAATATGTTTTATAATATAAATAATTTACACGCCATAAGGAATCAGGATATTGTCTATATTCCACGTCCATTTGTAAAAAATTATGGCTATACCCTGAGTTTAGAAGTTGTTTTTTATACTCTTCGTTTCCCAAGAACAAAATATTGTATTCGTGAGGCAAAATATCACAACAGTTTAAAAATTCTCCTCTTATTACTGCGTATGTTTTATCTTGAATAAAAAGACGTATATAACTTTTTTTATACTGCTTATGGGTTATTTTTACTACATAAGTTTTTTTTCCGTTTAAAGAAATTATTTTTTCTATTTCAAAAAAAGTTTTTTTTGAACGTACCGCATCCTCCATTCCTCTTCTGTTGTACAAAACATCCATAAAAATAATAGTATTTATTCCCTGTATTTTCGGATTTTCTTGTTCTTTATATTCACGAGATTTAAACACCCTTCCTTTTAAAAGTTTTACATCCGATTCCAAAGGGTTGGTATAGCTTGCTTTTAGATTCCTTGTTATCGCTTCAGACATAGAGATTATATCCCGCATACTGCTATCTTGTGCAGTTTTTTCTTTGAGAAATCCCTCGTAAATTTCTGCTTTTGTAGGGTAGTTTATTTTTATATTATTCAGAACGTATTCCACTAATTTTCTTCCCAAATCTTTATCTTTAAATATAAATTCCTGAATAGTAGATGTAGATTCTGATAGTTCAATATCCTTCAAATCGTAATTACTCGGTGAAAAAGTAAGAATTCTTTTTTCGTAACCGAGGTATGATATTACTAAGGTCAATTTTTCTTGTTTTGTTTTGGGGTAATAGAGAATAAATTCACCATTCACATTGCTTTCAGTACCATTAGAAATTCTCTGTGTTTGAATTTTATCAACCATATCAATAAAAGCAATATTTACAAAAGGGAGAGTGGCTTTCGTTTTGTTATCCAACACCCTTCCTTTTACAAAAAAGAAATCGTCGTTTTGAGAATACACAAAAAAAAATTGTCCGAGAAAAATAACTATAAAAAATATACGTGTTTTCATAATTTTACCTGTAAAAATAAATAATGTGAACATAATAAAAAATTATTCTTAAATCCTTTTTGGTTTTAAAGAACATTTACTTGTTAAAAAAAATCAAAACATGTTTTTTCAAAAAACTAAGGAGTTGTAGGATTGTTTTCAATATAATAAAAAAAGTAAGGAGTTTTACCTCCTTACTTAAATCATAAGGCATCTATTTTATGCCAACACCCAATAATCTCGCGAGATATGAATCTTCGAAAGTGGTCCGTTCGTGTCCCACATTGGAAGCATAATAACGCAGCCCCCCCTCTATATTCAATAATTCATGATTATTGAGATCGGTAAGGTTTACTATCTCCTCTGCTTTAACTAATTTATTTTCCATTTTTTTAGAAATTAAATTATTAATAAATATATAAACTGTCTCCCATACTTTCCT
>JASGCU010000155.1 GCA_030053935.1 Chitinophagaceae bacterium | reverse complement strand
CGGGAGCAACTGTATTATCGTCAGTGCATCCTCCTAAACAATGGGTAGCCATTATAGCTCCCGCTCCTAAACCTAAACTTTTTAAAAATTCTATTCTGTTCATTGTTGTTATTATTATTATTATTATATATTAAAAAATTATTTGTATTCTTTGGTATATCCACCAGGTGGAAAAAAATAAAGATATTGTTCCGAGTATATTTCTTATATGTTTATAAAAGGAGTACTGAGCAACAATAAACAAGCAAGGGAATGCGAGTATAATAATTATGAATTGCATTATTTCTATACCTATATTAAATCCTAATATACTCGATAAGAGAGATGAAATATTTAATGGTATGTGTGATAGTGTGTAAGAAAAAGCCATTCCGTGTATAGAACCGAAAAAGAATACTATATAATATTCTTTTTCGGGAAAGATGGGCTTTATAGTATGAAAAGCTGATATAAATAGAGTAAAGGCGACTAGAACTTCTATCCAATTACTGGAAAAAGATACTATACCCATACTTCCTAATAGCAGTGTTATGCTATGCCCTATGGTAAAAGAAGTGATGATTTTTAAAATATCAAAAAGTCCTTTTCTCTTACTTTTTCTTTGTTTCCATTGGTTATTTTCTTTTGTGAGAGGAGCAACGATGAGGAGTGTAAGTAAGAAAAAAATATGGTCTGTTCCTTCTTGAATGTGCTTTATGCCTAAAAAAATCATGCTTTTAAAGGACTTCCACGGGCTTCCTTTTTCTAACTGTATGGATATGGGTAAGATGGTGTTAGTAGGAATATCTAAAGCGACTGTACCTAATGAAATGGGTGGGTTTTCTTTAAAAAATCCATTTTCCCAATCTTCACGTAGTATAACTAATGCTTGGTGATTTGCTATTTCATGGAGAATGGCATCGTAAAAAAGGATTATTTCTCTTTTATTTTGAACATATTCGGAGGTATATTCTATTAAAAAATGTATTTCTTCGTATTTTCCTACTATTGGGCTGTTTGTTTCATTGATGTTATAGGATAAAAATGTTATTTTCTCATTATTTTTTGAATTGTTTTGTATGTGTATGTGTTTTGTAAAATAGGTTTGTAAATCTTTATTTATTTGCGCATCGGGGATTTTCGGAATATTTTTTTTATACGCTATAAACATATCTGTGAGGGGAATTTTTATGTCCATACGGATTTTTTGTGGATATATATACATCTCTACTATGGTATTGGGCATAGGGTGAGAAAATCCTTGAAAATAATGGTATAACAAACAAAAACATACTACAAAAATAATTTTCATTTTTTTATTTTGAGTAAAAAATAGTTTTTAGAAATTTGCTCCGTAATCCGTGAGGTGGTCTCTCCATATAGAATGTGGGTGTGGCGTTCCTCTTATTACAATTCCTCCTTGCACGGAATATTCTATCCAAACGCTGGGTCCGTCTATTCTTATATAGTCGTTTTGAATGGTAAGAGATGCATTTCCCGAATAGGCAATAAAGGTTTCATCTAATTCTCTTTCATATTTTGCTAATATTACGGATGCCTGTGTGTCATTTACATCGTAGACGTATGTTTTTATGGCATTGAGGATAGTATTTTTTTGGGTGTTATTGAGAGTGTTTACTTTTAATCCTACTTTTGTTGATGGGAATTGTTTATCTTTTCCGGGGCCTAAAAGTATATCTGTAAAAGTAGAGGATAGTTTAGCGGATGCTAATTCGGATGTGCTGAGGGAGGAAAGTATAGCGGCGAGTGCATCTCTTTCTTGAAGTATGGGAGCATAAGATTTATCGCCAAAAGGAGCAAATGGTTCTACTGCTCTAAATGAGGGGGTTGCTCCTGTTAGTTCTCCGTTTTTATAGGTATTAGCGACAGCAAGGTGGTGTCCTCCTGTTTGGAGTTCCCATATTCCTGTGGTGGAGGGTGTTCCTAAAAATGCTATGAAGAATTGTCCTGCACTGTATGTGCTTCCTCCACCATTTGCTCCTAGGTAGTCATCCGCTGCCCAAAGTTGTTGTATTTCATCAAATCCTTCATTTGTTATGCTACCTGTAACTTCTTTTATGAGAGCTTTAGCGGAGGAGAGTTGTGTAGAATTGAGGTCACCTAATCGTATGCCAAGTCTTCCATTATATAGTCCGTTTGGTAAATTAGACCATTTAGCTGCGTTTGTAGCATTGTATTCTAATTGTACGGTACTTATTTGTGATGCGGAAAGAGTTGATTTAAAGGCATCTGTAAGGCATATTATTTTAGTTATTCCAGTTGCGGTATTACAATCTGTGTTTTCATTTGTATTACCTGTATTTTTAGTAATAGTAGATGTATAAAGAGCGGTTGAGTTATCTTCTGCTGTTACAGTATAGCTTACAGGGTTTGTAAAGTTTTGAGTTGTTTGTGAGGCGGGATTTATAGTTGCTTTATCGGAAATAACTATTACAGGTG
>JASGCU010000154.1 GCA_030053935.1 Chitinophagaceae bacterium | reverse complement strand
TATTGCCAAAGTTATAAAATCTCTTCAAAGCGAATCGAATACAGATTCAAATTCACAATTCCTTCATATTTTTGAATTTATTTTCAAAAAGGAGACATCTTTTTTATAATGATTAAGGTTTTTTGGTAAATACATGACGCACTTTACCTAAACATTATTTTGAAAAGTGTATTGTAATAGATATTATGTTTATTTTGTGTAAATTTGTAGCATATTGTATGTATTAAAAAAAACAAATTATAAAACTAAAGAAAGAATTGGAACAAATAGAAGTTTATTTTGCTGAAGCGTCTGGTTGGGTATGGGGGACTCCTCTACTAATACTTCTTATGGGAGGGGGTATTTTTTTTATGTTGTATATAGAGTTTCTTCCTTTTCGGTATTTGCCACATGCTTACCATATTTTATTGGGAAAATATTCACATCAAAATGCACCTGGCGATATAAATCATTACCAAGCATTATCAAGTAGTTTGGCTGCGACCATTGGATTTGGAAATGTAAGTGGAGTTGCTATTGCAATTGTGAGTGGAGGACCTGGGGTTCTCTTTTGGATGTGGGTAAGTGCGTTTTTTGGTATGGCAACGAAGTTTTTTACCTGCACTCTTGCTGTTATGTATAGAGGAAAAGATACAAATGGACATATACAGGGCGGTCCTATGTACTTTATCACCGAAGGATTGGGAAAAAAATGGAAGTTTATGGCTGTTTTTTTTTGTTTTTTTTGTCTTTTTGGAGCTTCTCCTCTTTTTCAGGCAAATCAAATTGTACAAATCACCAATGATATTCTTAAAAAAAATACATCTTTAGAGTATATCGGGAATATGTATTCTAATTTTGCCTTAGGAATAGTGATAACCATTCTCACGGCTTTAGTAATCTTTGGAGGAATTAAAAGAATCGGGGAAGTGGCGGGAAAAATGGTGCCTTTTATGGTACTGCTGTATTTATTCAGTGTTTTATTTATAATGTTTTCTAGAATAGAATATATACCGAGTATTTTTCAAATGATTTTAAAAGATGCTTTTACTGCAAAAGCGGCATTCGGAGGATCTGTATTAATGATTATAATAGAAGGGGCAAAGCGTGCCTCATTTTCTAATGAAGCGGGGATAGGAACCGCACCAATGATGCATGGGGCTTCTAAAACAAATGAACCTGTACGAGAGGGACTTGTGGCAATGTTAGGTCCGGTGGTAGACACTTTGGTGATTTGTTCCCTTACAGGTTTTGCGATATTATCAACAGATATGTGGAAAATGGCTGATGGGGATGGAATACAGATTACTTATCAGGTATTTGAAGCAGGGATACCTTATTTGGGAACTTTTTTATTATATATAACGGTATTAATTTTTGGGTTTACGACTCTTTTTTCTTATAGTTATTATGGTGTGAAAGCACTTTCGTACCTTTTTGGTGCAAAATATGGAAATTATTTTAATTATTGGTATGTTGCAACTATTTTAGTTGGTTCTGTGGCAACCCTTTCTATAGTGGTAGATTTTATCAATATAATGTTTGGGCTCATGGCTATACCTAATATGATAGCCGCATTATTGCTCGCCCCCAAAGTAAAAAAAGCTGCAAAAGAGTATTTTTCAAGAATGAAAGCATATTAATAAACTTAATGTAATAAAACTATGAGAAAAAAAATAATAGCAGGGAACTGGAAAATGAATACTCATTTAGGAGATGGTATGTTATTGGCATCTGATCTGATACAAATTGTTAAGGAAGAAGGACACAACGGAGTGAATATTGTGGTATGTCCTCCTTTTCTTCATATTGCTTTGATGCAGAATATACTAAAAGAAACAGCATCTCCCATACATTTGGGAGCACAGAATTGCTATACACAAAATTTCGGAGCATTTACCGGAGAAATATCCCCTTCTATGCTCTCTTCCTTTGGAGTGGAATATGTTATTGTAGGGCACAGTGAGCGGAGAGAATACTTTAATGAATCGCCTCCCTTTATTGTCCAAAAAATAAAAGCTTTATTGGAAAATAATATTACCCCTATCTATTGTTGCGGAGAAAAATTAGAGGTGAGAGAAGTATCGCAGCACCTTTCTTTTGTTTGTAATCAAATAACGGAATGTCTTTTTGGTTTTTCGGCAACAGAAATAGAAAAAATAGTGATAGCATACGAGCCAATATGGGCAATTGGAACAGGAAAAACTGCTTCTACCGAGCAAGCACAAGAGATGCATCAAGAAATACGGTCCCATATTGCAAAAAAGATAGGAAAAAATTCCGCTGACAAAATAAGCATTCTCTACGGAGGAAGTTTGAGAATTCAAAATGCCGCCGAACTATTTGCTCAAGCAGATATTGACGGAGGACTTATTGGAGGAGCATCTCTCAAAGCAAGAGAATTTATAGATATCACAAAAAAAATGAAAATATAAGAGCCTCATTAAGGTACTTGAAGACCGTTGCAAAACGTATTTAAAAAAAGGTT
>JASGCU010000153.1 GCA_030053935.1 Chitinophagaceae bacterium | reverse complement strand
CTAAGTGAAATAATTTTATTTTTATTTTCTGCAATTTATAAAGATATTTTTTTTTTCAAAATATTTGTAATAAAAAGCATTATTTTTTTTGTTTTTTGTAAAAAAGAGAACGTCTCATCAACGCTCTCTTTTATTTCATATACTATTTCCCTGTTAGAACTACTTCTGACTTAATAAACTTTATCTTTCTACTCTGCCCATAAAGACGAAACTTATACTCAAATGTAAATGTATAAGTATCGGTTTTATCAGGCAACGCAGTTAAATAAAGCTTCGTTCCACTTGAAGAAGCATGATAAAAATCCTGCCTATAACCTCCAGGACTTAATAATAATAAAATAGCTCCCTTTTGCCTATTGATTTCCGAAACCAATATCTTTTTAGGATTATTCCATGTATTATGAACGTCGGATTCAGTTACTTCTGTTTTGGTGGATAGGAGAGATTGCACATCTATATATTCTAAGGTAAATACTTCTTCTAAACTATGGGGATACTGGGCAGAGAATACCTTATCACAGGTAATATATATGTATTCCAGTGTATCTATTATCATTTCCCCAGAAAAAAGCTGAGGAAAATCAGAACCATCATGACTACATGTACTCTTTTTAAAAACCTTCTTAATATGATCGCCATATAAGCTTACCTGCTTAGAAATATATTCACTTCTATAATAGTAGGGATTCATTGGTACCGCAGATTTTTTGTCACTCATGGGAACATTAGCACTCGATGGTAAGAGCAAAGAAAAGTTATACCTTCCCTGAGCATCTTTCGCAGGGTTATCCCCAAGAATGGATGTGCTATAGCTGGTAGTGTCTTTATTTGCGATAGTGCTATACTCTGGTATCACAAAACTGTAAAAACCATTTTCTTCAGGACATGGGCTACAAGAATTCATCAGGATAGCAATCCCAATACTTAGTAATACTTTGGTATTTTTTTTCATATTTTTCTATGTTTTATGTTTTTTTAAGATTTAGTTTATAATTTGGAATGAGTATTATTGTGCTTTTTAATAATTTATTTTTAATATGTATATGGTTTTATTATTATTTTTAATTGTATACACATTTTTTTTAAATAAAAGAGAGCGTCTGTAAAAAGACGCTGCTCTCTTTTAGTTTATTGTATTGTGTATGTTTTCTTGAGATAGTATGTATCTTCAACTGTCACACTATCCGCTGCTATTCTTTGTACCTGCCAAAATCCTAATAGGAATCGGGTTTTCTCAGAGGTAATCTTCTTTTTTACAGCCGCATACAACAACTAAAACTATAGATATTATTTTTTTATACATTTCATTGAGTATGTTTTAGTTGTATATGGTTTATTATTATTATTTATGTATATGGTTCTTAGAAAGAAATATAGAATCTAATTGAATCGTTGCTTTGGAAAGGGTTTCTTTCATAAAAACTCTATTCATATTTTTATGCCTGAAAGCACTTACACAGTTAGTTAAAAGATTTGCAACAAGTGGTGGGGCAAGAATAGCAATTCCTAAAGAAGGAACAAGTAGAATGGCACCCCAAAATAGCATAGTACTACCGTACTCATCGATCCTTTTTTCTTGAGATATTGTGAGAATATTTTCTTTTGTAGAATTTTTGAATACTAATGTTATACTGTCTATAACAGTAACCTTTATAGGCACAATACCCAAAGTGGCAAAAAATGCAATCTTCCCAGCTTTATTCCCTTTCTTCTGATCTGTTTTTCTATAAATATCAACATATACTACACTATCATTTTTGTGTTTTGTAAAATTCTCTTTATATACCTCCGAAAAAAAAGTGTTTTTTTTGATTATCTCCATATCTTTTTCATAAAGAGACCTGAACAAAATATTTTTTTTCTTTTGAAGAGAAACTTTTTTACCTGATATATCTATTTGCTCATATTTTTCTACCACTAATATCTGCTTCGGGCTCTTATATTCTAAAGTATCACCTTTATTTTTTTTATTTGAAGGTGTTTTCTTTGTATATGTTATGGTAGTAAAACACCCAACATGGAAAATGAAGCTTAAAAACATGCTATAAATACAGAAAGATTTTATTATTTTTCTTTTCATAAAATTATTTACTTATTTTAAATAATATAAGTTACTCCGAAACATTTATTTCGGAGTAAAATTATACTTTGGCTCAAATAACTATTAGCTTTTTAGCAATCTAAATGACAAGCACACTGAGGGATTTGCTGATTATAAGTACATTAGAATCCAATACCAGCGGAAACACCACTAACTACTGCAACTGCTACAGTAACTACAACTATAGCTACTGTTATGACACTTGAAAAAATCCTTCCAATAGAACTCCAAAATCCATTTACTCTTGCATTATCTGAATCTTCTAAATCATGCATTGCTACTTCTCTAAAACCAGACATATTTGTAATTAGAGATGTTGTAACTATAAATAAAAATCGTTTTTCTTCATTTGTTAGATATTCATCTTTTTCTATAGAAGCTTCTATTTTATAAATAACTTTCAAAATGATACTTGATACACCATTTTTATTAAAGTTTTTTATTGATAGTTCCCCATCTATTTGATATCTGTATAAAATTATTACAAAAAATTACATCAGGGTATCATAATTTTT
>JASGCU010000152.1 GCA_030053935.1 Chitinophagaceae bacterium | reverse complement strand
AAAAAAATAAATTTTAAAACATACATTATACATTATGAAAAAAACAATTTTTATACCTTTCTCTATTTGCTTTTATACACAAATACATGCTCAAATTCTGAGTGGAAAAGTAAGTGATGAAGCAGGAAATGGACTCCCTTTTGTGAATGTGTATATTTTTAATACTACTATTGGGACTACTACTAATAAGGATGGATTCTATTTTGTCCAATTTCCTCTTGGGGAGAAGAAAATAGTATTCCAATATGTAGGATACCAGCAAAAAGTTGTAATCACCAATATTGAGACGGGTAAAAAAAACCTCCATATAACTCTCTCTCCTGAAATATACGAATTAAAAGAAGTGATTGTAAATGCAAAAGAATCTCCCGCTTACCGTATAATAAGAGAGGCAATCAAAAAAAGAAAAAAACATCTTACGGAGATAAAAAACTATTCCTGTCAAGTGTATACCAAAGGGAGTGTGACTCTTATCCCTCCCGATAAACTTTTTTGGATTAAGATTTCTGATTCGGTGAAAAAAGAATTAAATGAAGGTTCTTATTTATCAGAAACAGTATCAGAGTTATTTTTTACTTATCCAGATCAATACAGAGTAAATATTATTTCTAGTAAAGTAAGTGGCTCAAAAGAATTGAGTATTAACCTTCCGCATACAGTCAATTTTTACAATAACACTGTTTGGGAAGGTTTAGAACGGGGATTTGTTTCTCCCATTTCTCAAAATGCTTTTTTATATTATGATTATGAATATATGGGGAGTTTTACTCAACAAAAAGATCTCATCCATAGAATAAAAGTAATACGAAAAGGAAAATATACTCCTACTTTTTCTGGGTATATTTCCATTGTAGATGGGGAGTGGAGTATACAAAATGTAGATTTTTTGCTCACCCAACAATCGGGAATAAAGATTCTTGATAGTGTAAAAATAAATCAAACATATACGCAATCTTCTGGTGTGTGGATTCCTATTTCTTCCAATCTCTTTCTAAAAATAACTATCGATTTATTAGGAACGGAAATAAAAGCCCGGGGGTACTTTTTAAATAACTATTCCCAATATAAAATAACACTCCATAATGGTGAAACAAACAGAGACACTTTTCAAATACCAAGTAAAACTATTCAAAAAGATACTTTTAGAGCATCTCAAGAATTACAAAGTTTGAATCAGGATTTGCAAGATACCACAAAAAAAAACATGTTTCAACTCTATAAAATTGTCAGAAAAATTAAAAAGATCCAGAAAAAACAAGAAAAATTACCACAGAGAAAAAACGAATTAGTAACCTATCAGCCCGATGCTACAGAAAAAGATTCTCTTTATTGGGTACAGATTCGCCCCATTCCATTGACTGAACAAGAAATAAAAAATTATAAGAAAAAAGATAGTATTTTTATAATAACACAAACTCCAAAATATAAGGACTCTGTAGAAAAAAAGAATAAAAAAATAACCTGGGATAAAATACTTGTTACGGGTTATAATTATTTTCATCCGCATCGTAAGTATAGTTTGAAATCTCCCCCTCTTTTTTTAATCTTTGGATATAATACGGTAGAAGGGTTTGTGGGAAATTTTGATTTTTTGTATACAAAAGAATTTGAAAATAAAAATACCATTTCCATTACGCCGACTCTTCGGTATGGATTTTCCTCAAAGCAATGGTATGGGAAAATATCGTCACAATATTTTTTTGGAAAATATAATGGCTCAAGTGTTACTCTCTCTACCGGACAGTTTGTGCAACAATTTAATGCGAAAGAACCCATAATTCCTCTCATAAATACGTTGGAAACTCTTTTGAGAGAATGTAATTTGATGAAATTGTATGAAAAGATCTTTGTAAAAACAACTTATAAAACAGAAATCATAAATGGGTTGTCTTTAGAATTATCTACCGACTGGGAACAAAGAAAATCTATTCAGAACACTTCTTCTATATCGTTTATAGATTATAAAAATAGAGCTTTCACCTCTAATACTCCTTATTATATTGATACATCTGCTTATAAAAATATGCCGATTCATAATGCTCTTTTTTCTTCTCTTACCATCTCCTACAAGCCCGCCAATAAATATATCATTCGTAATGGAAAAAAAGAAAATAGTGGAAGTAGATACCCACTTGTAAGCTTTACTTATAAAAAGGGAATTAAAAATATATTTTCCTCAGCTGTAGATTTTGATTTTATTTCTTTTTCCTTTCTCCAAAATGTGAATTACAAATTAGGTGGAAAGGGTAAAGTATATGTAGAATATGGTGAGTTTCTCAATAGGAATCTTTTGTTTTTTCCTGACCTTTTCCATTTTAATGGAAATAGATCGCTTTTTAGTAGTTTTTTAGTTCAAAACTACCAATTATTAGATTATTATACTTACAGCACGGATACATATTATTTTCAAATGCACTATGAACATCATTTTAATGGATTTATTACCAATATTATCCCTCTTGTGAAGAAAACAAATGTGCAGCTTACGACTAGTGTCCATTATTTATACACCCCACTTTTAAAAAACTATATGGAATTTGGGATAGGTTTAGAACAGATATTTACCTTTATACGTGTAGATTATTTATTTAACTACCACGAAAAAAAGATTCAGCAACATGGGGTAAGGATAGGATTGGTGTTTTAAAAATAAAAAAATGCAAATAAATAATAAATAAAA
>JASGCU010000151.1 GCA_030053935.1 Chitinophagaceae bacterium | reverse complement strand
TTTTTATAAAAGGGCTGAATGATTTTTATTTGAAAAAAGTAGTTATAAGCATCTTGTGGGAATATAAGATTTTTTTGCTCTGTCCACTGTAGCTGCCAATGTTCTATTTGGGGTTCTAAAAAACTAAGCCATCTATAATCATATATATATGTATATTTAAAAGTAAAATGAAAAAAAGTATTCGTATATTTTAAGTAAACATTTGCGGAGCATCCATAGTGAAGCTCTGTCCAATATTTCCATGTATCAAACTGTGTGGATGGGTATCTGTATATAAAGTAACGAATATCATTATTATAATTCAATAACTCAAAATGAACAGAAAAAGAGTTTATATTTTTTAACCAGCTCAATTGAATATATTTGGTATTACTCCCTGGTCCTATCCCTGCTCCTAATAATTTTCCGTTGTTTGTATATCCATGTCTTACGGTATTGCTTGTGTACCAACTGTTGCGAGAATATACTCCCTCTATGGAATTTTGTTGAAGCTCTGTCATTTCAAAAAGAAGTTGTAAAAAATGATTTTTTTTGAGAGAAAATAATTTTGTTACTCCTAATGTAAATCCTCGATCCAAACTTGGATTTTTAAATATGTTTTCTAAACTTCTCCATTTTCCATAATTTCCGTATTCTGCATATATTTCACCCATTACTTCTGTAAAAACCCAACGAAAAGAGACAGTGTTGATGTTTATAGAATGAGTTTGATAGAGATCTTCTTTATAATTTTCTTCTTTTCGTATGGTGTTAAAAAATGGAACATAGTCAAAGAATGTATTCAGATTCTTGGTATAAAGTACCTGTGTGCTACTTATTCCTAAAAAGAGACCTTTTATCCATTTTGGATTCCATACAAAATTTATTCCTGAAATATACCTATCATCTCTTATTTTTTCTGTTGAAACAAGCGATGGAGTAAAAGAAAACATATTTACTTTTTCTTCAAATAATCTATAATATCTGATGGGATTTCGTTTAAAAGTATTATGAGTATTTGTGCTTGGGGGTACGGTACTGTTTTCTAATAATCCTATGATAAATTGAGTTTCAAAAGTTCCCATTTTTGTGAGAATGGGGTTCTCTGTTTTTACAAAAAAATGTAAAAATCCTTGAGCATTATTACTCATAACAAGTGCATTCTTTTTAGCAGGTCCCCACCACATATTTTGATTAGAAATGCCAAATCTAAAGCTTTTTAAAGATATTTTTAAAAATGTTTCTCCCAATAATAATCTCCTATAAGATGTATGTCCATATCTTTCAGGGTAATCTATCCAATACTGCAGTTGTTGTGCAGGATGGTCTGCGGGCATTTCAAAAAAGTTCTCATTAGGAGCATATATAAGTTCTGGCATAAGCTGGGCAGATAACCATTTATATTGAAAAAACATTCCTGTTGTTAAAAAATATTGAGAACCTTTTGCTGCTATAAAAGCCCCATCGTTATAAGAAGATGGTTTGAAAGAATTATATTGATACGCAAGTAAAGTAGGGAGAATCTTGATATGTATATTTTTAATTTTTGTATCATAAAAAAGCAATGATGCATCATTACAAGTATATATATCTAAAGGGTAATTCATAAAAGAGTTATTAGAAGTGTCTTTTAATGATTGCCACCGACAAAATTCTTGATGAGGAGTAACATGTAAAGATAATGTTTGCGCTTTTAAATAATAGGTGTTCAATACAGTAGAATAGAAAATGATAGAAAGAATAAAACCGCATATATTATTCATTTTCTAATTTTCCCATTTTACCTATTTTATAATGGTATTCTCCGAGTTTATACATTTTTAAATACTCTAACATACGAGGATAATATTTAATAATATTTTGTTTAAGTTTTATATTCTGTTTTATCTTTTTTTTACATACCTCTGGAAATATGTTTTTATATTTATTAGCTATATAAAAACGATTTCTCACCATATAATAGGTTCTTATGGGATTATGGACTTGACCAAATGTTTTCTTTTTTAATGGGAAAAATCTATTTCTATACTTCTTGGAAAATCCTATTGAATGCGACAAATGTTGCAAAACAGTTTTGAATACGTAGAAACCTTTTTCTATCACCCTGAGGCAATATTCATTATCTACCTCGTCTATAAACAAATCTTCATTAAAATATCCTAATTCTTTGCAAATTTCCATATTTAAAAGCATCCCTGAAGTGATTGCTTCAAATGTATCTGCATATATTCCACGATAATACAAATGGCTCCTATCTAAATAAAGGACTTCTTTTATGGGGGAATGAGCCATATAACTTAACAAAGCTACGTTTTTATTTTCTTCTAAAAATGCAGATCCATCTTGAAAACTTACATCACTGTAAATAAAGGAACTATCCTGATCCACAGTAAGAATATATTTATATCCTTTTGATAAAGATATAGATATTATAGAATTGAGTGTATGGGCTATTCCTTGATTGGAGTCATTTATGATACAAGTAACTTTGTTACCCCATCGGGTTATAATTTCATCTATTAAGTGATTATTTGTAAAAGGTTCGGTATTGTCTACTATGTACAAAAAATCTATTTTATCTATATAAGTAGATATATGCAAAAGAATATCTTCGGGCGGATGATAGAGAATAACTAATCCTAATATTTTAGAGTGCATTGTAATAATGTAACATTTTTAATACATAAAATACTTTAGTTTAGAGGTTATATTTTTTGAAAAAGCTCATTACTT
>JASGCU010000150.1 GCA_030053935.1 Chitinophagaceae bacterium | reverse complement strand
GGATTAGGATATTCATTTTATAAAATAAAAAAAGTAAAATAAACAAATAAGGAGAGCATCTGTAAAAAGGTGGCTCTCTTTTTATTAATAATCTTATAACTTAAAAAAAAATAAAACATAAAAAACAATGAAAGAAATGACTAATAAAAAAGCGATTATGTTATTATGTACGCTCATTCCTCTTATGAGTTATGGAATATCAGAGAAAGATTCGGTGAGTGAATTAAGGGAAGCTTTACCTATGCATGCTCTTAAAGTGTATCCACTTGCTTTATTCTCTAATTATTTTAATACAAATATTATTACAAGAAGAATGAATGCAATTTCTTATGAACGGAAGCTATATAAAAATAGTACTCTTTCCTTATCTGTTAGTGGTTCTATTGGTAGGAGTTCCATTGGGTCTACTAATCAAATCTTTTTTGAATTTGGTGGTGAATTAGAATATAGATATTATATAAAAGATGCCTTAAAGGGGTGGTATGTAGGAGCAATGTTTTTATATTCTATCAATTCTTGGAAAATAACAGAACCTAATATTAGTATTTATAATACACCTATTGACGAAGGTTCAAGAATATATGTGAACACTATTTCTATGGGATCTAAATTTGGATACCAATTTTTATGGAAAAAGAAAAAAGGATTCTTTACTTTAGATTTAGGTTCGGGATTAGGGTATACACATATATTTTATGAAAATAACAGTGAGAGAATCTTGACTGTTAATAGATTAGGTCTGTTCTTTGATGTAGGATTAGGATATTCATTTTATAAAATAAAAAAAGTAAAATAAACAAATAAGGAGAGCATCTGTAAAAAGGTGGCTCTCTTTTTATTAATAATCTTATAACTTAAAAAAAAATAAAACATAAAAAACAATGAAAGAAATGACTAATAAAAAAGCGATTATGTTATTATGTACGCCCATTCCTCTTATGAGTTATGGAATATCAGAGAAAGTTTTATCAAGTGCATTCTGGATAAACAAATACAGAATGCACTTTTTTTACTAACATACAGAAAACATATAAACCGATGAATCTATGAAATACTATTTAATTTATATATATATATTCTACTCATACACAGGTTATACACAGAACTATACCCATACCTATACCGAATATACCAAACAGATGTATGATTTTATAGAATATACATATAAGGCAGATACCGCAGAACGTATGCGTTCTCGTATAAATTTTTATAAAGATAATCCTCAAAAGATTCCTCTCGAGGTTATTTTTCTTGACCCACTTCTAATTAAGATAGGGAAGGATGAAATAATAAACATAGTATGTAAGCAGCAGGCATATACAAACGAGGAATGGTATATAAAAGAAGCTATAAAAACCATACGGAGTCATTTCTCGTGTGAAGATATTCAATACATGCAAATGCAAATGAATCTGTGGAATATCAGTTATTGGGATACCACTGCTCTGAAACAGAGAAAAATACCATTTGTCCAATGCTTCCCCGAACCTAAAAAGAATCAAGATTTTGGTTATTTTTATTTTGATATAAAAAATGTTTCTCCACTTTATTATGATAGTACCGACAAGCCACATTCTTTAATAGAGGGATTAGATGATTATTATCAAATCATAGAAAAAAAGAAACAAGAAAGATTAGATAGGTATGACAGTAGTATGAATAGCATTCAAAAAAAAATTATATACATCCAGCATACATACCATATTTTACAAAAAAAGTACTTTCAAAAATATGACTCTCTGTATAATCACCCAATAGATTATGGAATAGTAGATCTCAATTATCCGAATCGAAAAGTTAGGTATTCTATCCCATTGTTTAATAGAGATTATACAAAAGTAATAATATCGTTACAAGAAACATACTATGGTAATACAAGTATATATATAAAAAAAGAGGATGGAACATGGGAAAAAATTATTTTACTGGAAGTTATCCAATAAATTATATATACAATGAAAGTCATCATAATCATTTTTTTTGTATTATCATTTTTTCCTACGAATGCTCAAAAGTATTCTATGAGAAGAACAGAACTGACATATTGGAAAGAAGTATATGGTTTTATAAACCAAGAGCATAAAGACGAATCTTTCTATGATTACAAAGTAGTTACTTATCTTGTGCCTCTATTTCTTGATACAAATTACAGAGAAACTATCTATTTTTATACCCATAAAAATAATTTTTGTAAAGAGAACATAAATAAAAGATTAGATATTATATTTCAAGAAGAAGCATACAAAAATATGTATACTCTCAAAAAATCAAAAAAATTCTTTTCCTCTCATGATATTTTTTTTATGAACAAACAAATCAGAAAATGGAACCCCTTCTATTTAGATACGGTAGAACTTCTAAAATATAATATTCCATTTACACATCTACCATCTATAAAAAACAAAAAAGATTTACACCAATACTATGCTAGTATAAAATTCAAGAGATGGCAATACTGGGATACTTCTTTTATATACAATAAAAAAAAAATTATACAGCATCTCAAGAATAAAACGAGTGATACTATCCTTGAAGAGAAAGAATATATAAGAGATTTAGAAATATGTATAGAACAAATTGAAAAGTATTTACAGGATATTGTCCCACCAAAAATAACTGTTGTTTATTCCAAACCATATTTCAACACAAATTATACTCTTATGGTAATTTATAAAAAAACCAATATGAGAGAAGGAGTTTATATTTATCTTAAAAATAAATTAGGAAAATGGAATATTGTAGATAGGTTTCCTTTATGGGAAAGAGGGGGTTATTTTTAGCAAGAGGCAGCCACGCTACATACGAGTGCAAAATAAGAAAGAGAG
>JASGCU010000149.1 GCA_030053935.1 Chitinophagaceae bacterium | reverse complement strand
ATTATTTCACAAAAATAAATTAAACATTGAATATAAAACATTTATTTTTTATTTTCCACAAGTTATATTTTTTTTTGAATTTTACTTAAAAAAACGAAAAAAAGATGTTAATTTTTGTTAATGAGTGATTTTATAGCAAAAAACCTTCTAATTTTATGTAGGTGGTTTTAATATTTCTTCTGTTGGTACATTTTTATATACCCAATGAACGATAGATTCTTTAAATTCTTGGGGAGTTTTTATAAATAATTTTGTTTTCGTTGTATATCATTTTCTGGTGTCTCTTTTTACTCATTGGAATTATAAAATAAAAAAAGCCCACGTTTGAAAGCGTGGGTTCTGTAAAGGAAAAATCATTTTTTTCTTATAGATATTTTTGAAAACATACAGAAAAAGAAAGAAACTGTTTACAATTTTCTATCTTGCGATGCAGATATTTCTCTTGGTGTTTTTTATCTTTTCATGAGTACCACTTTTTTATAAAGGTTCTTTCAAGGCGGTTATTAAATCTTGGTTTGGGAGCAAAAATTACTACTTCTACTGTATTTGCTGATGGAATGGATGAGAAATATCTTTGTAAGCAACGAGATTACATGCGTATAGTGAAAAATTTTGCGAGAACAAGTAACATACAAATACTTATAAACTATGAATAGAATTTTTTTTTACTCAAAAACTATTGCAGAAGATACCATAGTATTATCCGAAGAAGAATCTCACCACTGTATAAAAGTATTGAGACATCAAAAGAATGACCTTATACATATATTTTATTATATTTTGTTAATGTATCCCTATTACCGCTTGTATAAAACTTAATAAAAAATATAAGGGCAGGATAAAACCTACCCTTATAAGAATCATTCTCGTTCCACAATACCTATGGAACTAATACCAAGCGAAAACCTAAGCAAGCTCCTTAATCATCATTTGGCACAAATGTATATCCCATAAAGGTACCATCTTTCCAATAGCATGAAAGTATTATATTGCCATCCCATACAATGTGCCTTGTCCATGGAATTTGTCATCTTTAAAGTTACCAACCATTACAATATTAAAATAAATTCTTTGAATATATTTTTTGCGTAAGGTGAGTCAATTAATAATTCATAAAACTCTTTTTGAACTTTTTATTTTTATATCTATTTGTATTTCTTTATAAAAATCAATGTATTCTTTATAATTTTTGATGTGTGATTTTAGTACTTCTAAGTTAACAGAACATTGTAATCTTCTTTGTTTTTTAGAATCTATTTTTGGATTTAATATGATAAATGAACTTTTTGATTTCATTTTCTGCAAATATTCTTGCTTCTTCGTGTTTTCCTTTTTTAAAAGTGAGTAAATGATTATGAAATTTTTCTATCTCGTTATATGATAGTTCCCTTAGTAAAAATTTGTGTTCTTCTGCTGATATTATAAATTCGTATAAAATAAAAAATTCTTTTACGGCATTGGTTTGTTTATAACAGCCAACTAACATTCTGAAAGATTCATTTATACTCCAAAAAGATCTAGTGTCAGAAAGCCCTACAATATTATTTTTTGTCGTTTTTATAGATGTTGGGAATCCAAATTCTTTATCATATTTTTTTTCAATATCCCAATTACTTTGAGGTGATCTTTCGCTATCCGAACTTCCTGAAAAAGCCGATTTAATATGATCTTCGTATTTTTTCCCATGTAACTGGTTTTTACTCATAGTATTTTCTTTAAAGCACTTACAAATTCGGGCTTAGACAAACTCCTCACGCCTGCCGTAGCGGAAGAAATTTTTGTAAAATCAATGGTATTAATTTTTTCTATTAACCAATCGGGCGAAAAATTGGTTTTTAAAAAATAATGAGTGGTTTGAGAGCAAGAACCTACGTCTTTGGTGGCTTTACCAGCCCGTCCTCCCACTCTCCTCAGCGCAAAGTTCGCCTCTTCTTTTTTTACAAATGAAAATGCATCACTTTTTAAATCCACTTGTAGGGACATTCTCTTTTTTTCCGTCTTTTCCCATACTTGAAAACAGCAAGGCACATCATATTTTTCCCCGTTGAGGAGGAAAGAGTTTTTTGGTAAATCCCTATCCAATTTGAGAACAAAAAATCTATTGAGTCGGTTCTGAATGGATGCTTTTTGAAAGGTCTTTGGAACAATAAAAGCAATCATGTCTGAAAATTGTGCTGCGTGGTTAAAAAATTTAACGGATAGAGAGGAGTTTTTACCAAAGGGCGGATTTCCAATAGTTACTACTCCTTTTTTTTCGGGAAAAAATGTAAAAAAATCTTTCTTTTGTATTTCCAAATTTTGAGGAACTATGTCTAATCCTAACCTTTTCTCTTTCGGGAATAGAGAGTAAAAAGAACCATTTCCTGCAGATGGCTCCAAAAACAAAGTAAATGTATCCAAAGAAAAGGGAGCAAGTAAATCATAACACCATTTAGCAATCTTTGGATCCGTGTAAAATGCGTCTAATTCTGATTTTCTTTTGTAGATTGTGTTTTTGTTCATAGGAAAATTCGGCACATTGACATATACTCATTACAAATGAAATTAAAAAAAATATTAACATCCGCCACTTATAGCCGAAATTACACATTTTTTTCAAATATATAAAATTAACAAATTAAGTTGATAATACATAAAATTAAATTGAATAATACTATAAAATGGAAACTGTAAAACTTTTGTAAACTACTAAAAAAATATTGTTTTTTTGTAACAATAAATAAAAACCTCCCCTCCTTTGGAGGGGCTGTGGAGGTCAAACAATTACTTCTTCAACCTTATTTACCAACAAAATACGGTAATTTTGAATTTTTAGAACCCATCTTATAGATATTTTTGAAAACATACAGGAAAAGAAAGAAACTGTTTACAATTTTCTATCTTGCGATGCAGATATTTCTCTTGG
>JASGCU010000148.1 GCA_030053935.1 Chitinophagaceae bacterium | reverse complement strand
TTCTAAAAATTCAAAATTACCGTATTTTGTTGGTAAATAAGGTTGAAGAAGTAATAGGTATATTTTGACCTCCCCCAGCCCCTCCAAAGGAGGGGAGTTTTTGACCTCCCGCATCTTCTACCAATATTTCGGTGCTATGACCTTTTGATTGTGTTGTTGTGGCATTTTTATAACAAGATTACAAGGATACACCCTTAAAAAGCAATAGTTTTTTTATTTTTAAGATTGTTTAGGTAATAAAAGCGTAAAAAATAATTTAAATGAGAAGAAAACTGAAATACTTTTATTTTTTTTATGATATTATTTATATACTAATGTAATGAAACTATACACTTAATACTAAAAAAGTATACTTTTGTATTACATACCACCATAGTTAATAAAAACGCATAGAATGATACTGATAGCAGAAAGTGGTGCTTCTAAAATAGAATGGAGAACCATACAAAATAAAAATGAAATAGTAGAGTTGTCTACAGAAGGATTTAACCCGTATGTGCAATCTGTGGAAGTTTTGAAAAAAATAATAGAAACAAACAAAATAGGACATCATCAGGGAGGAGAAATAAAAAAAGTTTTTTTTTATGGTGCGGGCTGTAGCTCTGATAGAAACAAAGAGATAGTAAAAGGAGCAATTCAATTTTTTTTTCAAGGGGCTTCCATAGAAGTAGCGCATGACCTTATGGGGGCTACGAGGGCTGCCTGTGGAAATGAAAGAGGAATAGTATGTATATTGGGAACGGGGTCTAACTCATGTCTCTATGACGGAAAAAATATCATAGACCGTATCCCCTCATTAGGGTATATACTGGGAGACGAAGGCAGTGGAGTGGCAATGGGAAAGATACTTCTGAACAAAATAATACGCAAACAGCTCCCACAAGAGGTACTCCATCTTTTTCACTCTACGTATCCTCTCAATGAAGAAATTCTCTTACAAAATGTATATAAAGAACCATACCCATCCAAGTACATTGCCTCTTATACAAAGTTTTTATCTACTCATAGAGCAATTCCCGAACTCTATCAAATAGTATCGGGGAGCATTCGTGCTTTTTTTGACTCCATTTTATTACACTACCCTCATTATCAGACGATACCTGTTTTTTTTGTGGGTTCTATAGCATTTTATTTTTCAGATATCTTACACAAGATAGCATCAGAAAAAAACATATCCATACAAAATATTATCCAAAGCCCTATACAAAACCTCGTATTATACCATATAAAAGACATTGCATGAGAAATTTTATGAAACCATTTTTGATACTTTTTTGTACTCTTCTATCGTTCTTTGTGTATTCTCAAAAGAAAAGAAGCATACGATTTTTAGATTTTTATGAAATACCTTACAATACTTCTTTTCAAAATACTACTATTGGAGGGTTGTCAGGGATAGATTATGATTCCAAACATGATATTTACTATGTTATATCTGATGATAGGGGGACTATTAATGCGCCTCATTTTTATACTCTGCAAATAAAAATAAAAGACCAGCAGATAGATACTCTTGTTTTTCAGAATGTTTCTTTTTTATTAGACGAAACAGGAAATATCTATAAAAGCCCAAGACCAGATCCAGAATCCATTCGTTACCACAGCGTAGAAGAATCTCTTTTTTGGTCAAGCGAAGGGGAAAGAATCCTTTCAGCAACCGATACTTTTTTTTCTGACCCATTTATAAAAGTGCAAAAAAAAGACGGAAGCTTTGTAAAACAAATTGCTCTCCCATCCAGTTTGAAAATGGAATTACTCTCCGGACCAAGACAAAATGGAAGTATTGAAAGTATTGATTTTGACTCAGAATATAAAAACCTGTTTTTTGCCTTAGAAGAACCCCTCATAGAAGATGGAGAGAGAGCTGATACTGCCAATCAAGCCCTCTCTCGCATATATCAAATCGACTTATACAATCCTAACATTTCGTCCATCTATGCGTATCCATTAGACCCAATAGCATACTCCCCTATACCGAAAAATAGCTACAAAATAAATGGAATTGTGGATATTCTGCATATAGAAGAGGAAACTTTATGGCTTACAGAAAGATCATATTCTAACGGGATACGCGGATGTATCATAAAAATATTTCAAATCCAATTAGACAAGAATAAGGAGACAAAAACTCTCAAAGACCTTCCTACAAACAAAATACTCACTAAAACGCTCCTTTATGACTTCCGAACCACAGGAATATTTATAGAAAATATTGAAGGAGCAACCATAGGGAAACCCATGAATAACGGAAATAAAACCTTGCTCTTTGTATCTGATAATAATTTTTTAGAGAATATACCCACTCAGTTCTTTCTTTTTGAGATGATAGAAGAATGAAAATTATGCTCGGGGATATTTTTGGAGAATAATTTCTACCGCACTGTATAAATTATTTGCAATATAATTGGGTTGCACAGAATGATGCCCATCAGATCCACCCCACCCAGTTTTTACAAGGATAGTTTTTAGTCCCGCATCCATACCCGCCTTTATATCTCTGGTAGCATCTCCCACGAGGTAAGAACGAGATGTATCAATATTAAAATCTCTATATGCTTCTTGTATCATACCTATACCTGGTTTTCTGCAAACGCATTCGGGTTGATATTGTGGGTGATGGGGACAGAAATATATCTTATCTATGTAAGCATTATATTCTTTGAGAGATGTTTGCATCTGTTTGTGTATTGCTTCTAATCCTTCTAAAGAAAGTATTCCCCGTCCCACTAAGGATTGATTGGTGATAACTATGCACAGGAACCCAGCTGTATTCAAAAGCCTTATTGCCTCCTCCGATTTTTTTATAAAATGAAAATCTTTGTAAAGGGTCAGAGTTTCTACATTTTCATTTATAACTCCGTCTCTATCTAAAAATACAGCGGGTCGTTTTTGTGATAATATCATTATGAGATAAAGTGTAATAAATACTTACATGTAAATCCAGAGTAATAATTTTGGAGTGTTAAAGAGAGAGA
>JASGCU010000147.1:152-3054 GCA_030053935.1 Chitinophagaceae bacterium | reverse complement strand
CTCTTTTTTCAAAAAATGTTTATATAATTCTAAAAAAACGATCTTCCTCTGCGTCCTTGTGTCTTTGCGGTTATAAAAAAACATGAAAAATAAAAGGAAAATAAAAGTAATAGAAAAAAAAATTTTAGAACCCCTCATAATTCTATTAGAAAATGTGCATTTGGCACAGGCAATTAATTATTTGGAAGCGTATAAAATCGAAATTGGTTTACTTATTAATTTTGGCGCACAAAGTTTACAATGTAAAAGAGTAATGAAACCAAAGAGTAAATCATAGTCCATCAAAAAATCATTACAATCACAGTTCAGACATAAGAGCAGAAAAATTGCAAAAATCAGGATTCTAAAACGGATAAAAATACAAAGAAGAAAATAAAAATAAATGTTTTATATTCATTCATTTGATTTATTTTTGGGAAAGAACGCTATGAAACATGACAACTACATATGTATTCTTTTGGGACAGCACTTTTTTTATTTCTGAATGAGGTACATCCAAATATCACCCCCACCGAGGTATAGGTAATAAAAATACATATACATACAGTCCTCCCAATACAACCCATCTCAGCTAACAACCTCACATACTGAAATACAACACACACTATATTAATGTTGAACATCGATAACAATAATAAAATACATAATGAACATCTGAGTATATTTAATGATTTTATGTTTTCTTTTTTAATATTTGATACATTATCATTTTTATTTATACTATGAATATGTTTATTTACACTATAAATATAAAAAAATAATAACAATATCCAAGATATAAGCATGAATCCATAGGAATATATCAAAAGAAGGCATGAACTCTCTGAAAGAACCTCTCTAAAAACTATTCCACTGACTATGCTGCATAACTTTCCTGGGTTGTTGATAGTCATATTATATATTTTATCTTCATCGGTTACAAAATTTATAAAGCTCCTTACTTCTTTTTTGCTACCCTCTCCTATAGAATATGGTTCTTTTAAAGATATTTTCCCCTGTAAAGCATGGTATTTTTGAGTTGTATAATTCAGGGTATCATAGAATAAAAGATAACTATTAAAAGAGGTATCATCTTTATTTATTCTATTTTCCCAGGTGTAGATTATTCCGTTGGAATCCTCTTTTTCTTTCCTTATAATTATTGATCCCTCGTAGTTATATTTTATGCTCTTATTTGTCCAGTATAAAAAAATGTCTTTTCCTTCCAGATGGGTAGATAAGAGATTGGTAAAATACTTGAGAGAGCCCTCACCAGCGTTTTCTTTTAGTGGGGAAGAATATTCATTTACATAATAAGTAAGCACTTGCTCCATATCCTGATAAAAAAGATGGTTAAAATACTTCTTCATTATTTGTATCAACCTCTTAGATATTTCTTTATTTTCTTCAGGTCTATTGAGTTTTACTTCTAAAAGAGTAAGTTTATCTCTATCGGTATTCAGTTCCTTTTGTAATGTTTTTATTTCTGTTTCTAATTTTTTTTCCGAATATCTTCCTCTTCTTACCAAGTTCTTGTCATATGAAGATGTTGTTCCATCTTCATTGTCAAAAGGACTGATAATAAAAATGTTGTTGATAGCACTATCTTTTTGCTTACCAACCAGTTGTTGTAAATGCTTCATAATCTCTATGAAACTTGTCTTCCTGCTCCCCGCTTGCTTAAATTTTTTGAAAAGAGAATCATTCGTCTTTTTTATAACTTTCAGGAGAGTACCTTGTATATCTAATGAAGTGTTACTAAGACGATTTATTTTTATGTGGGTAGTATCAAATACATTATCTCCCATATAGTAGGATATAAATATGTCGTTTTCTATATGGTTTTCTCTACAGCAGGAATCGGTCATTACTTTGTATATCAAAAATGTCGCAGCATACTGATGGGATATATCATCTACATATCTTCCTTTAACCTTCTTATTATCATAAAAAAAACGTGTATACAATGTATTTGGTGGTGTATATGCCACAGTCACAGTCCCAATAGGAATATTTACGTCAGTTACACTATTATACCTATTAGGCGATGAGCTATTTGTAATAAAGTCGCTATTATTTGCATAAGTTCTTTGTATTTTATTAAGAGTATCTTTTATTTTATTATTCAAATAGCTAATGACTCTTTTTGAAAAATCATAACCTATGTCTATGTCTTCTAATTTTTGTTGGGAATTAATGGTTTTATCAACCAGAAATATAAAGCGTCTTTTCTTTATTTTTTTCAACTCTTCATTAATAATATCTTGCATGTCTATGATGTTTTCTGTATTCGTTTCACAACAGGGGGAATGCGTTGTATCTATAAATTTTTTATGATTGTATTGATAGTGGTCTATGGGGAATCGTATTATATCTTCGGGATAAAACCAGTTGTAATCTTGCTTGTTACCACCCTGATCATAAACAGAAAGTATATCAGAATGTACTCCAAAAACAAATCCTATCACCGTTAGGAAAAACAATACTAATCCCTGAGTATACCTGGAAAATGGGTTGTTAAATAACCTAACAAGACATCTCCCCGATGTATATACAATAACAATAATACATATACAAAAAAATAGAAATAGAATTACTTTTAAAATATCATATGTTGTATCCTCAAAGCAAGTACGAATAGGACAGAAGATAATAGCAATAAGAAAGAATACTATAAGGAATAGCAAGCAAAGGCCATTATTCTTAATAATATTCTTTATTTTTTCCCATATTGATGGCATACGGTGAAGTATGTATAGATAGATTCCCCAAAGACAGAATACTATAAGAAATAGCAAGCAAAGGCCATTATTCTTAATATTCTTCTTTATTTTTTCCCATATTGATGGTATAGAAATGCTGTTATATTTCTTCTTTATTTTTTCCCATATTGATGGTATAGAAATGCTGTTATATTTCTTCT
>JASGCU010000146.1 GCA_030053935.1 Chitinophagaceae bacterium | reverse complement strand
CCAAAATAAATAGTTTAGAAACAGAAATTGCCTCAATCCCAAAAGAAAAAGAAACAATACTAAAAAAATATTTATAAAATGCATTTTACCAGCCAAATCTTATTAAGAACGTAAAACATATTAATTATTAAACACATACAAATACAATGAAAGTAAAAATAGACGCAAAAGAGAATTTTGAAGAGAGGCATCACGGAAAATCAGAGAAAGAGTTAACAAATATGCTATCTGTGGTAGGAGTCAAAAATGTAGAAGAACTCATACAACAGACAATACCACCGCATATACTTTTAAAAAAAGAATTACAACTCACTGATTCTATGAGCGAGACAGATTTTTTGAAGCACATACAAAAAAAATCTAATGAAAATAAAGTATTTAAAAGCTACATAGGCTTAGGATATTACGAAACCATAACCCCATCTGTTATCCTCCGAAATATATTAGAAAACCCAGGATGGTATACTGCTTATACTCCCTATCAAGCAGAGATATCACAGGGAAGAATGGAAGCACTCATAAATTACCAAACGATGGTATGTGATCTAACAGGTATGGAACTGGCAAATGCTTCCCTTTTGGATGAAGGAACAGCAGCAGCAGAAGCCATGGCTCTCCTTTTTGATTGTAAAAATAAAGAAAAAGGAAATACATTTTTTGTAGATAATACTTTATTCCCACAAACGATAGAAGTACTCAAGACAAGAGCCGAACCTCTCGGTATTCATTTGATAATAGACCAAGTAAAAAAAATAGATGCGAATGACAAGAATATTTTTGGTATACTTATAGGATACCCCAACGGAGAAGGAGAAGTTATTTGCTACGAAGAAACTATTAAACAATTAAAAAACCAACAAATAAAAATTGCTTTCTGCACAGACCTGCTTGCTTTAACAATACTCAAGCCACCTGGGGAATACGGAGCAGATGTAGTAGTGGGAAGTAGCCAAAGATTTGGAGTAAGCATGGGATTCGGAGGACCCCATGCCGCATTTTTTGCTACCAAAGAAGCATATAAAAGAAGTATCCCAGGCAGAATTATAGGCGTATCTCTCGATAAAGAAGGAAATAAAACATATAGAATGGCTCTCCAAACAAGAGAACAACATATACGAAGAGAAAAAGCCACCTCTAACATCTGCACCGCACAAGTACTACTCGCCGTTATAGCAAGTATGTACGCAGTATACCACGGACCAGATGGATTACAAAAAATAGCATATAAAATACTCGCCCTTACCCAAGCACTTCATAATGCATTAAAATTATTAGGAATATCTCAAAAAAATGAACACTTCTTCGATACTCTTAAACTCCATATAGCACCCGATATACAAGCAAAAATAAAAAAAACAGCAGAAGAAAATGCTATCAATTTTCGATATACAGATCCTTACCTCTTTATTGCCTTGAACGAAACAGATACCATAGAAAATATTCAAAAAATAATAGATATTTTTGCATCCGTATACACTCAAAAAACAGAAACCATCCCACAAGAAGTAGATATTCATATTCCTCAAAAGTTCATTCGCAGTAGCACTTTCCTGAATCATACAATCTTTCACACTCACAGAACCGAACACGAAATGCTCCGTTATATCAAATACCTAGAAAACAAAGATATATCTATGGTACATAGTATGATTTCCCTTGGCAGCTGCACTATGAAACTTAATGCCACTACAGAAATGATACCCCTCACATGGGAAGGTTTTGCCAATATACATCCCTTTGCCCCCCAAGAGCAAACAAAAGGTTATCTCTCTTTAATACAAGAACTATCTCATTCCATAAAAGAAATAACAGGATTCACAGGAGTATCTTTTCAACCCAACTCAGGAGCACAAGGAGAATATGCAGGTCTTATGGTAATACGGGCATATCATCTATCCAAAGGAAACCCACACAGAAACATAGCCCTTATAGGAGCATCCGCACACGGAACTAACCCCGCAAGTGCCTCTATGGCAGGGTTAAAAATAGTAATAGTACCCTGTGACGAAAAAGGAAATATAGATATACAAGACCTCAAAATCAAAGTAGAGCAGCATAAAGACCAACTCAATTGCCTTATGATAACTTACCCATCTACACATGGAGTATTCGAAGATTCTATTACCGAAGTATGTGATATAATTCATAATGCAGGAGGACAAGTATACATGGACGGAGCAAATATGAACGCACAAGTAGGACTGACAAGCCCTGCAAGTATTGGAGCAGATGTTTGCCATCTCAATTTACATAAAACATTTTGCATTCCTCACGGTGGGGGAGGACCAGGTATGGGACCTATAGCCGTTGCGGCTCATTTGACACCATTTTTACCCGAACATATTTTTACCCCACAAGTAAGTATGCAAGGCATTGGTGCTGTATCTTCTGCTCCTTTTGGAAGTGCAAGTATTCTCACTATTTCCTACGCTTATATCTCCCTGATGGGAAAAAAAGGAATAACCAAAGCCACTCAATATGCCATTCTCAATGCAAACTATATAAAAGAAAGATTGAAAGACCATTATAAAATCCTGTATACAAATAAAAATGGAAGATGCGCCCACGAAATGATATTAGATTGCAGAGAATTTAAAGCCATCGGTATAGAAGTAGAAGACATTGCAAAACGACTTATGGACTATGGATACCATGCTCCCACAGTAGCATTTCCCGTGCCAGGAACTCTTATGATAGAACCCACAGAAAGTGAGTCCCAAAAAGAATTAGATACCTTTTGTAATGCTCTTATATCTATACGTACAGAAATTCAAGAAATAAAAGAAACCAAGATGCCACAAGAAAATAACGTTCTCAAAAATGCACCACATACCTTCCGAACCGTTACCTCAGAAGAATGGAACTTACCCTATTCCCGAGAAAAAGCTGCCTTCCCTCTCCCATACTTACGATATAATAAAATATGGGCTACGGTCAGCAGAATAGATAATGGATACGGGGATAGAAATCTATTTTGCTCTTGTATTCCTATTCCTCAATAAAAAAAGAGAAAAATTCTAAAAATTCCTTTCACATTTCTAAAAAATTCCGCCATTAAAATGGTGGGATTTTTTTTATTATAAATTCTATAGAAATTTTTAAGAGAAAATTTGACTTCAAGACGAGAAAGATT
>JASGCU010000145.1 GCA_030053935.1 Chitinophagaceae bacterium | reverse complement strand
CTCAGGAAAAACTGCAAGTGCGGGGAAAAGTGGGAACTTATTACACCGCCTTCGGATTAACAATGGCGGGGATAAGTAGTAAAGCTGCGGGAAGTTTAGATAATAAATTTGAATACAACGGCAAGGAAAAGCAAGAAAAAGAATTTTCTGATGGAAGTGGGTTAGACTGGATGGATTATGGTGCAAGGATGTATGATGCGCAAATAGGAAGATGGCATGTTGTAGATCCGTTAGCAGATAAAATGAGAAGAAACTCTCCTTATAACTATGCGTTCAATAACCCTATAAGATTTATAGATCCTGATGGCATGGCGCCTTTTGACTGGGTGCAAATATATGGGCAAATGAAGTGGGATGCTAGGGTGATAAACCAAGAGACTGCGTCTAAGTATTACCCTGGAGGAACTTATAGGGAAGCGGGGTATTCATATAAATCTACAGAAGGTCCAGTTGTTCTTGGCGACAATATGAAATATACATTAAATGGTGTTAATAAGGTTGCAGAAAATTCAACCCCTGGGCTTGGCGATCGAATTGGTTTTGAAGTTTATTATTTTTTAACTCAACTCGAATTTGTATTCAAAGTAACTGGCAAAGCATCAGTAGGGGTACAGGCAGGAATTGGTGGTAGCCTTTGGGGAACAAAAGGAAAGATTGAAGGAGGAATCGAAACAATTGATATAGGAGAAGCTTATTTTGATCTTCCAAAAATGGATGGCGATATTGGGTTTTCTAAAGAAAATAGAGTACATAATTTTGGTTCACTAGAAGGATATATCTTTACTGATGATATTGGGTTAAAAATCAAATATGATAATACGTATGAATACTACAATGGTTTTAATGGACCAAGAATGATAGCCGGTACAGTGAGACATGATTTCGAAGTGTCATCTCCATTTGATAAATATGGCCCAAAGACAAAATTACTCGGTGATATGGTATCTGCCCAACTTAAACCTAGAGGAATGATAAAAAACTCAGAAAATCTATTTTTGGGAATAGATGTAGGAGCAAGTTTGAAACTAATCTTGGGAATAGAAGTAAATTTAAAAGTTGGGTTTGAAAAGAAATAGAATATGGAGGAATATATTGTAAAACAGTATGGTGATGACATTTATGTGTTTAAGGAACTAGCTGAAGTTATAAAAGTGAAACGAAATTTTACTTGGTCAAGAAAATTAAATTCTGATTTTTTTTATGATAATAAATTAATCTTACAGACAACAAATAAAATGTCTTTTCTTAGTAAACAGATTTTGATAGAATATCAGAACTTACCATTTTATTTAGAATTAACTAAACAAAATGGTAAGTTCTTTTTAATACAAGAAAATTCTGTTTTATCTATTCGAAGAAGGTATTGCAAAAACCCATTTCATCAATTTTTTGCCGATAATGAATTAATGGGGTATGTTAACTCAAAAGCATTTACTTTAAACATTACTCCAATAGTATATAGAGTTTTTTTTAGTAGCAACAATGAGGAATTAAATTTTAAATTCATCATTCTATTTCTTATTCTTCTTCCACCCTTAGAATAGTAAGCTAATTTAGTAAACTTTAAAGTAAGGAAAATTTTATATAAAAAATCACTTATTTATACTTAATACCTGCCACTCAGAAGAAAAGTCCTTTTCCATATATAGGTTAATATCAGCAAACTTATTCATGCCTTTTATAATAAAATAAAGGCTAGCCCGCCCAGATTCACCTTGAATATTTGATGTCAAAGAAATACTTCCAAACGGTTCTACAAATACAGATTCGATATTGCCTACCTTGCGTTTAATTTCAGGGCTTGATTTTATATAATTTACCGCTACCGTATAAGCACTTGTTTGTCTAATACTAATGAAAAAAATAATTTTTACACTGATGATTAAAAAAAATACGCCAATCGCGATTTTTTCCAAAATATATTTACTCTTTCTCTTTTTTATTTTCTCAAATAAAATAAGTATAAGAACAAACCAAAAAAGTAGCCAACCTAACGATTTGCTTTCCCAAAAAAAATTAATTCCTATTATTCTACTAATATACCCATATAATAGTAGAAATATTGTTATTGTAGTTATTTTATAAATTAGCGATTTCATTTGAATAGTTACAATATAGTTTTAGTTTAATGACTAATTATGATTCAGCGATATAGTTATAACTAACTATTTCAAAAGTAAATGTAGTTTTTTTTTGAAAAGAACCCTCAGAATAAATTATTTTTTCTCCCATTGCTGATAAAACGTTTCGATAGAGTCCATACAATTATTGTTACAATAGTCTACTGAATTTTTTTGATCCAGACGGTAGAGAACCATATGATTGGTATAGAAATTTATTAACAGGAGAATATCGCTGGTTTAATGGGAGTTCTAAGATAAGGGGATGGGAAAACAAAGGAGCTTCCCTTATCGTACAGTCATATACATTGTATCAAAATATAAAAAGTATTATACAAACCTACTATTTAAATAAAGATGCTTCTGTTACTTCAAATGGCAGAAAATATGGTAATGGTGAAACAGTTGAGACACAGGGAAAAAATAAAATCACAACAGGTTATGGAACTTTTGAAAATTCAGTTTTAGACTATGAGCTTAGTGCAAAAACTTTTATTGAAGCAGGGTTTTCTAAAAGTAATTTAGGGGGGCAATATGGTGGTGGGATTAATTTTGGATCTTTAGATTTGTATGAGATAAATATGAAAGGGAATCTTCTTAAAAAGAAAAGCGCAGAGATAGAAACCTCTTTTTTAGGTGAAAATTCCTCTACTGGAGGAAAAAAAGTGGGTATATTTAATGTTGAGACTAACTACGGACTTTATGGTCTAGGGTATGAAAAGTGTGAAGAAACAACACAAGCGGGAATTGTTGATTTTGTTGAAAAGAAATCAATAACGCTCTGGGGTCTTACTTTTGAAAGAAAAAGTAGTAGTTCAGGTCATTGGTCGAATTCCTTTAAGTTAAATGTTTCCAAATACTATTCAGTTCTAGTTGGCACTAAGTATGAAGCTTCATTAACACTTTTTAAAGAATCTTTTGTCCCAAACTTTTAAATTACTTAAAAATGTATATTTTTTTTGTTTCTTTAAATATTGTTTTTGTAATTAGTGTAATTGGTAAAATTTATTTACATACGTATATTGGACTT
>JASGCU010000144.1 GCA_030053935.1 Chitinophagaceae bacterium | reverse complement strand
TGGGTGTTAGCCCATCGAAAAAGAAATATAATAGGTGGGTTCTAAAAATTGATTTATTCAAAAAAAATGATACAGTTTTAGGATTTGAATTGTTAGAACCTCTCTATAGTAAGATACCTTTTTGATATCCCGAGTATATTCGGGGAATAAAAAAAACAAAGCCCACGTTTTCAAACCTGAGCTTTGTTTATGAGTATTAATTTTGTATATTTAGGTTGTTTTTATAGGTTTCTTTTTTTCCCCGTGCTTTAAAACGATACTTGGTTTTATATGAGAAAGCTCGGATGAGAATACATATTTTTGAGCATTCCCTTTATAAAATACTTGACTCATGCCTTTGGATTTTACGGTAAGAATGTTATCAGCATGTATATAGGTTTTAGATTTTCCGTTAGCATAGATTTGTGCTGTCTGTGCTCTTAATGGGAAAGCGTTTATATCAGAGTTTCCATTTGCAAAAACAGAAAAATTATCTGTTTCCCCCCGTAAAAAGAGTGTTGCTTTTTGGTTTATATCCACAGATGTTTTTTGAGAATGGACATGAGCATAGAGTTTTGATATGCCTGATAGGGATATATCAAGGGTGTCTGTATAAAAATTATATATTTTTGCCACAGGTGCCTCATCCATTGTTATTTTTTTGAGTGTGGGGAGGGTAATATCTACAAAAATTTTATCTCTCTGAATAGGGACTTTGCTTTTTTGAGGCAGTATTTGTAGTTCTAAGGTGTTATCTTTTTTTTCTATTTTGAGATGTTCCAACATTTCTTTATTACTGGTAACAGAAATTTTTTCACAATATCCTTGTTGTATAGAAACGATGAATACTCCTCCTATTTTTATGTGGTCGTAATCTTTTATATGAAATTTTTTTACCAAATATACGGGTTTTTGATTTTCATGAGATTTGAAATTATTTTGAAAATTACTTTCGTAAGTATCCACATCCTCTTCTTCATGTTCATTATAATCTTGCTCGTTGGTATCTTGGATTTCATTTTTTAAGTTTCCTTTTTCATCAAAATACCATATGTTGTGGGTATTTTTATATTGTTTTTTAGAAAATCCATGGTCATAATGCAGGTATTTATGCAAAAATACTCCTGTTTTTTTATCTAATACTTTAAATTTTCTGTTATAAGGTATATAAAAAGTTATTTTTACTCTCTGTCCTCTATATTTTGCGCCGGGTTTATACCTCAATCCATCATCAAAATAAAAGATAGAATCTTTTTGAGTAATGGTATAGGAGGTCATTCTTGCATTCTCCCGAGCTGCGGAATCGCTTTTTCCTTGGGACTCTATTTCTATATAAGAACTCAAATAATCATTTTTACTGGGTTTTATTTCAAAACTTTCTATAAAAAACATATTGTTATCATCTTCGTCTTCTATACTAAAATCAAAAAAATGGTCCAGTTCATTTACTTTGAAATAGGTTATGTTTCCTTGCTGTGGATAGGTTTTTGTTTCTACTACAGAGTCCTCTTTTTTGAACTCTTTTACTATGTATGGAATAGAAGAACATAAGACCATAAGAGAAAAAAACCAAAGAATAATAAAAAACCATGATAGAAATTTGGGGATAATCCATTTATGTATGAGGCAACTAATCCCTGAAAAAAAGACCCCGAAAATAGGTATCATTATACATGAAAACAAAGCAATTATGAGCAAATAAGGGGTATCATTGAATAAAAAAATATCAATTTCGGGAACATTGTTATGGAGCCATCCTGTGTTAAAAAGTTCATAAGTAATCCCCCAAAATGTTCCAAAAACTACGGTAATTGCAAATATAGCTATGAAACTGCAAAATATAAGCCCCAATCCTATCAGAATACCAATTGCTCGGATAAAAGGTTTTCCTAATTTTCCAAGCCAATTAAAGATGGCTGACAATACACGAAATGGGAGCAAGAGTATGGTTGCCCATATACCATCTTTTTCTTTTTCTCCGATATTTTCTTTTATACGTGTTTCAATGTTAGAAAGGGTAATGGGGTCGCCTTTCATTTGCATTTTTTCTGTGACAGATTTGGCTTCAGGAGTAATAGCCCAAAGGATTATGTATGCTACAATCCCCACTCCACCTGCAAGGATAGAAAATACAAAAACCAATCTTATAATGATGACATCTACTCCAAAATAAGAAGATATACCGCTCGCCACTCCTGCAATAACTTTATTATCAACATTACGAAACATTTTTTTTATTTTATTTTCTTCTGTATTATGAGAAAGGGGTAGCACTATCCATAAAATAATATAGGTGATAAAAATGACAGAGCTCACCTGTGGAAAGATGAAATTTAAAAACAAAAGAGTGCAAAATAGCCGTACCCAAAGAGGATCTATTCCAAAATAATCTCCAACACCTGCACATACTCCTCCAATAATTTTTGCTTTATTATTTCGTGTCAGTTTTTTGGATGGAGGAATAGTTTGATTGTTTTCTTGATAATGTTTGTTTTCTTCTTTTTTATTTGCATGAGCGGTATCGGGTTCTTCTTCTCCTTCTGCTTTAAAATCTGCAATTGTTCCCATCTTTGTTATGAGGTTTTCTACATTTTCTAAAGTCAGGGCTTGTCTCTGAGAATCTTGAATATTTTGTGTAAATATTTCTGCAATACGGCTTTCTATATCTTCCACAATTTCTTTATTATCTTCATAGTGAGAAAAATAATCTGTTATAGAATCCAAATAACCTTTCAATTTTTCATATCCATCTTCTTCTATATAAAAAACACTGCCTCCAATAGTAATATTTATGCTTTTTTTCATTTTTTTTGTGTGATATTATGATTTATTAATATTTTTTTGAATAATAACTTCTGTGGAACTTACCAGCTCCTGCCATGTGTGATATAATTTTTGTAAAAATTCCAATCCTTTCTCTGTAATAGTATAATATTTCCGAGGAGGACCAGAATTGGACTCAATCCACTTGTAATCTACAAATCCCGCTTTCCGTAAACGGGTAAGGAGTGGGTAGAGAGTACCTTCCACTATCATAATTTTTGCAGAAGTGAGCTCTTGTAGCATATCTGAAGCATACACTTCACCTCTCGAAATAATGTGTAGAACACAAAATTCTAATATTCCTTTTCGCATCTGAACTTCTGTGTTTTCTAAATTCATCTTTTTGTTGTTATTTAAGTAAATAATAGGTTGATAGAGTAAATATAATACAATACTATTTATTCAATAGTATTACTTATTCAATAGTATTACTTATTCAATAGTATTA
>JASGCU010000143.1 GCA_030053935.1 Chitinophagaceae bacterium | reverse complement strand
ATTTCTATGAGACGGTTATTATTCATATCTCTTCTTACTTGGGCTTCAGCACTTCCAAATGTTACACATCCCCATAATCCCGCTGCTAATGCTGCTATTCTATATATTTTATTTATGGTTTTATTTTCTTTTATTGGTTCTTTATTTATTATATTTTTTAATGTATCCATTAATTATTGTGTTTCTGTTATTGATATAGTTTATTTTATTCAATATTTAGTATCTGCAAGAAAACTCTTAAAATTTTGATGAGTGAAAAGGTTCAACATATTATAAATGAATATATTGAATTTTTAGATACCATTGAGATAAAACATTAATTATGCACTATAAAAATATGATTTATGGAACAAAAGGTTAAGCAAGGATACATTTTATCTACACTGCCTACGAGTGAGGTTAAAATACTTCAAAAAATTTGACTCAAATTTTAAAAATGAAGAGTTTTCATTAAAAATTATTTATATGCTCTATATTCTTTTAAGATTAATAACTTATTTTTTTGACATCTGTATAACTATAAAAAAATGACACTTTTTTCACAAAAAAAATGGTTTGTAAAACTTACTCATTGGGAGTTTTGGCCATTCAGTATAGTATATTTTCCTGTTTATTTTTATTATTTTTTTTTGGCAGTAAAAGCCAAATCATTTTTTTTCTTTACCGCTTCCAACCCCTCTATTGAATACGGAGGAATGTTAGGGGAATCAAAGGATGAAATTTACAAACTCATCCCTGAAAAATATATTCCAAAAACTAAAAAATTTACTACTCAAAATACCATCCAAGATATAGATCTATATATCCAAACCAACAATATTACCTACCCTTTTATATTGAAACCGAATAGAGGGGAACGTGGTAGAATGGTAAAAAAAATAGAAACGAAAATAGAATTAGAAAACTATCTATCCTTGATACAAGAAGATTTTCTCTTACAGGAATATATCCATTATCCATTAGAATTGGCTATTTTTTACTACCGATATCCCGAAGAAAGCAAAGGAAAAGTTACGTCTATCACTCGAAAACAACTTTTAGAAGTAACAGGAGATGGGAAATCCTCTATAAAAGAACTCATGGAAAAAAACATCCGATACCAATTATACACAGAGCATATAGCCAATCAATACCCACAGCGAGCAGATTATATCCCCCAAAAAAACGAAAAAATATTAGTAGAGCCAATCGGTAACCACTGCCGGGGAACTCTCTTTCTCAATGATTCACACCGAATAAATGATGCCTTAGAATTTGTAATGCATACAATGAGTATGGAAATAAAAGATTTTTATTTTGGAAGGTTTGATATTCGATGCAAAAGTTATGAGGCATTAGAAAAAGGAGATTTTAAAGTGATAGAACTCAATGGAGCAGGGGCAGAACCTGCACATATCTACCATCCCGGAAGGTCTCTCTTTTCAGGGTATAGGGATATATGTTATCATTTACATATTTTATGTGAAATCTCTATTCGTAACCATAAAAGAGGGGTAGCATACCCTTCATTCCTAGAAGGGGTAGCATATATAAAAAAAATCAATAATCAAAATAAAAAACTCACATGATTTCAGATTCTCTTTCTATTTTCGGAGTGGCTCTTGTATTGAGCTTTCTCGGAGCAATTCCCCCGGGAAGCATAAATATGACTACTCTCAAGTATTCTTTATTACATCATAAATCAATAGCAATATATTTTGCACTCACGGTCACCTTTGTAGAATGCTTATATGCCTCTGTGGTAGTAAATTTTCAAACGTATTTCTTAACAAATCTTTTTTTTGACTTCTATTTTAAAATTATATCAGGAATCCTCCTCATAATAATGGGCATCGCAGGTATAATATTCCATAAAAAAAAAAACTATGAAATAGACAAAGAGAACGAACAAGAACGGGAAGAGTACTCTATCCTCAGAAGTATAAAAAAAGGGCTTTTCTTAGGAATAACAAATCCATTGATAATCCCTTACTGGCTGGCTATAACCATTTCTTTAGAGAGCCACGGCGTGATACAATTTTATGAGAATAATTGGATTTTTTATATTATAGGAATAGGGACAGGGAATTTTTTATGCCTCTTGGCTATCGTATTAATTTCGCAGCCATTTGTAAAAATATTTAAAAATAAACAATTACTCCATCGCATATATAGTATCTCTCTTCTTTTGATAGGGATCCTTATGTTATTACAGGTAACGTTTTGCCGCTTTGCGTAGTGGCGGATTTTTAGCACAAAACTTCAATCGAAGAACTGAACTTGAACTTAACACAAAACTGTCATACGAAGCACTAAACCCGCCATTACGCAAAACGGCTGTTAGCAGAAGTTTTACCATCTGCTAAATATCTGAACTTTAGTTTTAGGGTTTTTATCATCATTTGGGTCAATTGCAATGTTTTCATTTACCTCCACAAGAATTGGTATTCCCTTCTGTTTCAAACAAAGGTCAATGTTGTTTTCATTATCGCCTAAATCTGCCAATTTGAAAGGATGTACCTTCATTGTATCCAAACCGCCAACTAAAGTAATTGTAAAATCTTTTAGTTCATTGTCTCCAAGTTCTTTGCCATTTATAGCTCTTACGCCACCAGACCAAACTAATTTTACTACCATTTTTGTTTCTTCTTTTGGACAATCACATCCTCTTCCTTTTTCTACGAAAGGGTAATCTTCGTCTAAGGTAAAATATTCAGCGTAGCTTAAAATCGGTCCTTCTTCTAATGGAATTACAGTTATACTTTGTCCTTTATAATTATCACCCGTTCTCGTCATTAAGTCGCCAATAACTTTTACAGAAACAGGTTGATTGTCGGGATAACTTCCATATTCTCCTATCAATAAAACCGTTCTCAATTCAAATTCCTCATTGGCGGGTTGTAAGCTCGCTGCTTCCACGATGTGAACTGTACCATTTTTTGTAGTTACCTCAAAGTCTGAACCTTGAATAGTTTTTGGGTCTAACTCGTGTGAAAACACTAAAGGCATTCCATCTTTACCATAAGCTTTACTGTATATAATATTTGCTCGTCGAGTCAAGCCATTGTCTAAACCGAAAAAGGCAGTCAATATTTTCACTTCTCTTGTTTTGTCAACTTCAGGCACCGATTTAGATTCTAAAATCTTTGGGGCAAGAACACTACAACTTACACATATTGTAGATGCAACAATTATCGATGCTAATCGTATGTAATTTAAATTCATTAATTTATTCATATTTTGTCTATTTAAAATTTCTGCTAACGTTTTGGGGCTTGGCGAAGAAGCGGAATTAGAAGCACAAA
>JASGCU010000142.1 GCA_030053935.1 Chitinophagaceae bacterium | reverse complement strand
ATATTTCTCGGGCATAAGTATTGAGGTAGTTTTTCTTTTAAAAGTATTTTTATTTTTTTTTTTGAAAGTATTATACTATAGTTTTTTTTTTCGATGGTAAGTATTATTTTTTGTCCCAATGATTTGTCGGGAACGGATGCTAAAAAAAATAGTTCTTTTATATTGTTTTCTTCAAAAATATTTTTTATTGTATTTTCTAATTCGTCTAAAGATATTTTTATTCCCCCCGAATTTATAATATTATCAAACCTTCCTTTCCAAAAAAAAGAAGTTCCGTCAACAATTTCTACTAAATCATTAGTAGGAACGTATATGTTTCTGGTTATATTACCTTTCACTTCTAAGCATCCTCTTGCATCTTTTCGTATTTCTATATCAGGGAGACATTGAAAATAATGAGATTTTTGTTCTCCGTTCAGTCGTTTTAAAGCAATGTGAGATACTGTTTCTGTCATTCCAAAAGTATGGTATAAGGGGGTGGTTATATTATTACATTTTTCTATTAAATGATTATGGAGAGGGGCCCCTCCTATGAGGATTGCTGTGGCTTTTTGTAAGATACCAATAGCGTTTTTTTCTAGTATTTTTTCTAATTGTAATGGAAAAAGTGAAATGAGTCCGATATTCCAATCTGTGGGTATATTTTCAAAAAAATGTGCGGATGGTTCTACAATATATATATCAGATTTATTAATGATTCCTCGTACTATTTGCATTATTCCGCCGATGAAATGTATATTTATACAGATAGTGACGGGAGTTTTTTGGGGGAGGTTTAAAAAATGTATGGTAGATGAGGCACTTGCTTCCATTTGTTCTCTTAAAAGAGTTATTTTTTTCGGGGTAGAGGTGGAGCCAGAAGTTGTTATGTTGAATGTTTTTTCTTCATTATTCCATTTTTTGATGAAAGAAAAAACATTTTCTTTATATGTTTCTGATGGGGGTAGTATTATTTTATTTTGAATAATATCTGAAAATAAAAAGGTTTGGTCACGGAAATAAATTTTCATGTTTTAATGGTGGTTAAAAATTTACATGCATGGGGAATAATATTTATATGTATAGTTTGTTCGGTGATGTAGATATCACCGTCTTTTTGAGTGGGAGCCTTATCAATATTGGTGATAGTAATGTTATTGGTTTGAAAGTATATAATTTTATTTGTTTTTATATTTTTGAGATTTGTCATTTTTTTGGTATGTAGGAGTTGGATGTATTGAAGTAAAAGGGTTAGGAAATTTATTTTTGGGAGGATTACAACATCCAGTAGTCCGTCGTTTTGTTTAGCGAGAGGTGCTATTTTTACATTATTTCCAAATTGATTACTATTCGTAACAACAACCATGTATGCATGTATATCAAATTGTACATTTTCTGTTTTGATGTGAAATGAATAACTTTTGAGGGGTATAAGGTTTTTCAAGGAGAGGGATATGTAAGATATAAGTCCTCTTTTTTTTTGGGTAGCAAATTGATGCGCTACTTGTGCATCAAATCCTAATCCGAATAAGGAACATGCATATTGGTTATTTACAGAAAAGAGATCTATTTGAGTAATATTTCCTTCAAATAGGGTATCAAAATATTTTTTTAACTTATGGGATATTCCTAAAGAGAAGGCGAATCCATTTCCTGATCCTGTGGGGATTATACCAAATATAATAGAAGAATGGATGAGTTCGTTCAAAACAGTACTTATAGTTCCATCTCCTCCTATTATGATAATATGAGTTATGTCGGCGTTTTTTATTATATCTTTATAATTATGAATAGTATGAATATTTTGTATATGGAAAGGGATATTTCGTTTTGTAGTTTCTTGTTGGATTGCTTGTATTATTTTTTTTGGGGATTTAGTACCAGAGAGAGGATTGAGCAGATAGAGAATTTTTTTCATGTTTTTTATTGTAAAGAGAATGCTTGTTTTATAATTTTTTGAGTGGGTTTGTTTTGTGGCGTATAATCGGTATCATATTTTTCATAAGAATGGTTGTTTTGTGGGTACCATTTCCAAAAAAAGCAGCCTTGAAACCATTTTTTATTATAAAAGGATAGTAAAAAAGCATTATATGCATTTTCTTGGGCTTTTAGATTTAAAGAGTGGGAAGTAGGATTCCATGGTTGAAATGCCGTACTATCTACACTTTTATATCCTATTTCTGTAAAAATGATTTTTTTATTTTGGGAAGCACTAAATTTTTCTAGCTCTGTTAGGTATTTTTTCCATGCGTTTGTAAGATTTGCAACAGAAGGAGTATGGCTGTTACTGAGAGGAAAGTAAGCGTTTATTCCTATGTAATCTAATTTATTCCAAAAAGGAACTGTTGTATACTCGTCCCAGTTAGCTGCGTATATAAGTTTTCCATTGTAGAGAGTTCGGATACTATCTATGAGTTTGTTCCAAAAATGTTCTCTTTTTTTTACCACTATTTCTAATTCATTCCCGATGCAAAACATTTCTATGTGTAGGGAGTCGGCAATACGGACAAAATGTATGATATATTTATAGTAGTTTTGCTCCCATATATTCCATTCTTTTTCTGTATGAAGAGTAAAATGTCCCGTAAATTCTCCCATATTCCATATCTGTGGTTTGAGCATTATGTGTATGTTATTTTTTTTTAAGAGAGATGAAGAAGATATCGTTCCTTTTGTAGTTTCCCCTGTCCACATACGTGGATGATCAAAGATGAGATCCGGTGAGTTGGGCTTACAAAAAGCAAAAGGAATCTGTGCTACCCAATTACAAGATATATTTTGTATCTCCTGCACATGAGAAGTATCCATAATATAAGGCATTGATACTACATTTATTCCTTTTATATCAAACCGAACTTTTATATTTTGGATATAAGAAGAATGGTTTTCTCTATAAGACGATAGGTAATAATACACACAAAGCAAAACAAGCGTAAGCAGAATAAGTTTTTTTTGAAACATTTTTTGTTGTATTTTTAGAATATTCTATTTTGATTTTTTTTCTTTCAGCAGATTACCATCTATTTTATCTTTCAATGATATGTGTATATTTTGTTTATTGAGAATATGATAATTATCTACCGCTTTTCATTTTAGGGAGTATTTTGTATCTATTGTGTATGAAACCCATGAGTAAGTGTTTATGAGATACATACATATATTATAATAAGGTAATTTTTTCTATTTTGTTATCTATTATTGTATTGAGACCGCTTATATAATGATGAAATTCTACAGGGTTCATAAGAAAAGTGGTTTCATAATTTTCTATCACAAAAATAAAGTCAGCAATACTTTGAATATGTTCTACGATATGGGAAGTTATGAAAACTGTTTTATTTTGTTTTTTCAATTG
>JASGCU010000141.1 GCA_030053935.1 Chitinophagaceae bacterium | reverse complement strand
AAAATATAATATACACATTTTGGAAGAAAATATGAATAGTGAAAGTGTGCAAGGAGAGACAATTTATGGTAAAGACAAAATAAATGGAGAAGTATATATTTATAAAAATAAAGAAGAGTTAGAAATACAAAATAAAACCAGAGATAATCATATCTTAATTATACCAATGATAGAGCCTACTCATTTTCATTTACTAAAAGGAGTCAAAGCAATAATATGTGAGCATGGTGGGACTTTATCTCATGCTGCTATACATATGAGAGAATATAAAATACCTTGTATAATTAATGTTAAGCAGATTACTAAATTATTTAAAGATAATGACAAAATAAATATAGACTTAAATACTGGAATAATAGAAAAACTTTAATCTCTAATATCTTAACTTAAATTAAAAAACTTTTATTATTTCTTTTTAAAGATACCGAAACAAAAACAGATAATTTTATTATCTGTTTTTGTTTTAATCTTGTCGTTTTAATCTGCTAAAAAATTATTTCTTCTTTTCTTGTATTTCTTTTACTATATTTTGTGGAACTACATCATAATGAGAAAACTCCATAGTAGATTGAGCTCTACCTTCTGTCATACTTCTCAAATTTGTAGTATAACCAAACATTTCCGACAAAGGCACTTTTGCTTTAACAACTTTATCCATACCTCTTTCATCCATACCTTCTATTTGGCCTCTTTTACTGGATAAATTTCCGGTAACATCACCGTAAAACTTATCTGGAGTTACCACTTCCACTTTCATAATAGGCTCTAATATAGCAGGTTTTGCTTTTGCTACTGCATCTTGTAAAGCATATGCGGCGGCTATTTTAAAAGATATTTCATCAGAATCCACATCATGATAAGAACCAAATAACAATTCACAAGATATATCTACCATTTTAAATCCAGCTAAAACTCCTCTATCCATAGCTTCTCTTAATCCTTTTTCTACAGCCGGTATAAACTCTTGAGGAATAACACCACCTTTTATTGAATTGATAAATTCAAAATGATCATATCTCTTAACATTTTTTGGTAAATCTTCAGTTTTTATAGTGTAATCTATTGGCTTAATTTTTATTTCTACATGCCCATAATGTCCTCTACCACCAGATTGTTTAATATATTTACCAACACCTTCCGCTTCTCCACGAATTGTTTCTCTATAAGCTACTTGTGGTTTGCCTGTATTAGCTTCTACATTAAATTCCCTTTTCATTCTATCTACTATAATATCTAAATGTAATTCTCCCATACCAGAAATAATAGTTTCATTGGTATCACTATCACTAGAAACTCTAAAAGTGGGGTCTTCAATAGCTAATCTAGACAAAGCAATACCCATTTTCTCTTGGTCCGCTTTAGTTTTTGGCTCTATTTTCATAGAGATTACAGATTCTGGTATAACTATTCTCTCTAAAACAACAGGATGATCTTCATTACATAAAGTATCACTTGTTACAGTGTCTTTAAGCCCAACTACAGCCGCTATTTCTCCTGCATAAACTTCTTTTACTTCTTCTCTTTGATTTGCATGCATTCTCAATATACGACCAACTCTTTCTTTTTTGTCTTTTGTGGCATTGTATATATAACTGCCAGCCGAAAGTGTACCAGCATAAACTCTAACAAAAGTTAATTGTCCTACATATGGATCGGATTGTAATTTAAAAGCAAGAGCAGCAAGTGGAGATGTATCTGCAACATCCAATTCTATACTTTCGCCTGTTCTAGTATCTATACCTTTTGGTTTTGCTATATCTACTGGAGATGGTAAAAAGTCTATTACTGCATCCAATACTAATTGAACTCCTTTATTTTTTAAAGCAGATCCACAATATACAGGAAATAATTGATTATTGATAACTGATTTTCTAATTATTGCTTTCAATTCTGATACAGAAAAATCATATGCTTCTAAATATTTTGTCATAGCATCATCGGCTGTTTCTACTATTTTTTCTATCATTTCACCTCTTCTCTTTTTGGCTTCTTCTAAATATTCACTTGGTATTTCTGATACTATAATATCTTTACCTTTATCTCCTTCAAAAGTTACATATGTAAAATTAAGTAAATCTATAATAGCTGAAAAATTCCCTTCTTCGCCTATAGGCATTTGCATTTTCACAGCTTTTTTAGACAATCTATCTAAAATAGATAAAAATGATTTATCATAATTACCACCTGTTCTATCCAATTTATTTATAAAACAAATTCTTGGTACATTTGCATCATTTGCATATCTTCAATTTGTTTCAGATTGTGGCTCTACTCCAGCTACAGAATCAAATACTACTACGGCTCCGTCTAATACTCTAAGAGATCTTTTTACTTCTATAGTAAAATCAATATGCCCTGGAGTGTCTATAATATTAAATCTACACTTTTTACTTTCATCTGTTTTTGGCATATAAGATGGATTTCAAAAAGCAGTAGTTGCAGCACTTGTAATAGTTATACCTCTTTCTCTTTCTTGTTCCATTCAATCCATCACAGTATCTCCTTCATGAACTTCACCTATTTTATGAGATACTCCAGTGTAAAAGAGTATTCTTTCTGATGTGGTAGTCTTGCCGGCATCTATATGAGCAATAACTCCAAAATTACGAACTTTATTTAATGGATAATCTCTAGACATATGTTTTGTTTTATTTTTATAATAATTAATAGATTATATACTATAATAACTTTTTTTTCAAATTAAAACATTTTTTAAATATGTTATAATGTATTTATAAAAATTTTTTATTAAAATACATGAATACTATAAATCTATTTAATCTATCGTTAAAAAAATTCAATTCTATTGAAGGGGTGGCTTTTAATCTTGGATTACATAAAGGAACAGTTTCTCGTTGGTATGAGAAAAAAGAAGTTCCAGAAAATTATAGAGCAGACTTTTTAAGATTACTTGATTTAAAATCAGAAATAAATACGGAAGATTTTTCTGTAAAAGAAAAAGATCAATATTATACAAAACAAGATGTGGCAAAAAAATGTTTTACTACTTTTAAAAAAGGTATGAAAGATTTAAAGATAAATATTTTAGATTATAATTTTATAGAACCCTCTGCTGGCTGTGGTAATTTTTTAAATATTTTACCAGAAAATAGTATAGGTCTTGATATTGATCCAAAAAATAAACATATTATAAAACAAAATTATTTAGATTATTCACCAAAAGATAAAAATAAAAAATATATTGTTATAGATAATCCACCTTTTGGACTACGAGGACATTTAGCTTTAAAGTTTATAAATCATTCAAATAAATTTGCCGATGTGGTGGCTTTTATTTTACCGCAATTATTTGAGAGCGATGGAAAAGGCTCACCGATGAAAAGAGTTCAAGGTTATGAATTAGCCTATACAGAAAAATTGCCAGCCAATTCTTTTGTATATCCAAATGGAGA
>JASGCU010000140.1:1629-3459 GCA_030053935.1 Chitinophagaceae bacterium | reverse complement strand
TGTTCAATTTTTCAAACAAACATACAGATTTGGAAAATCGCGTGTTTCTCTTTTTGTAAAATATCCCGATTCTTTAAAAATAGTGCATATTTTGCCTTCTTGTTTTGCTCTCTTTTTTATTGTTACCATAATTACAAATCTATTTTTTATGAAATTCTTACTTATTCTTTATTTTTCTCTTATTTTTGTAGATTCATTGCAGAAAAATAAGAGCATAAGAGTTGCTTTTATGAGCATTATTGCTGCTTTTATACAACTTTTTAGCTACGGTATGGGGTTTATTATAAAAGTAGGACAAAGTATTTTTAAATCGTAAAGTATAAGTTATAAATTAAAAAACTTCCCTCCTTACAAGAAGGGCAGGGGTGGTGAAAAAAATCTATTAATATATTTTCTATAAAATTTCACCCCTTCGGGATTATTTGTTTTTTTTCATTTCATCATATCCCACCATAACACAAAATAAAAAGAGAATCTCAAAAAAACTAATTTGCAAATACAAAAATTTTAGAATTATATGCATAAACTATTATAAAAAATAAACCATCATAAACCATTAGCAATATTATGTGTAAATATACAACAAAATATAAAGATAGTTGGGATAATAGAAAAGATTATAAATGCGAGGAGAAAGATTATACAGCATCAGGATACTGTGTATTTCATTATGGCTTACAAGGTAATGATTCCCAAGAAATTAACCCTGCTAAAGTAGATGAAAAAAAAGATGATTTTGAAACAAGATTAAGAAAGTTCTTAGATATAAACAAAGATTCAGTAGATACAAACAAAGATACAGAATATAATTGTATTGGTTGGGTTTTTCCTGAGATAGATTTTGATAAATTAAAAAAAGGAATAGGAGCAATCTTTGAATTTACACGTCCCGTGAACTTTATAAAAACAATTTTTTCAGGAGGAGCAGATTTTACTGAAGTCAAGTTTTCACGAGAAGTATCTTTTAGAGAATCTCAATTTTTAAAAAAAGCAAGTTTTACGGAAGCAACATTTTTACAAAAAGCAGATTTTAGAAAAAGCATGTTTTTAGAAGAAGCATATTTTAAGTATACACTTTTTTCAGAAGATGCAAATTTTTTTAGAGCCAAGTTTTCACAAAAAATAACTCTTCAAGGAACCATTTTTTTAGAAAGAGCAGATTTTGCGAGAATCCATGTTGGATATGCTCTTAATTTTTCTGATACATTTTTTTTTCAACAATTATTACTTGCTCACGCAAGCTGTAAAGATAATGTTATATTTGATAATTGTTATGCACAATACATTGATTTAGAATACTGTGAGGTAACATTGGTATGTAATATTGCTCGTTCTCTTATAAAAAATATTGTGATAAAAAATGCAATGTTTAAAAGTATAATGTTTAGAAGTGTGTCTCCTAATATTGAATACTATAAACACCAAAAAAACGAACAAATAGAGAAGGGATTTGAAAAAATACCTGAGTTATTAGAAAAAAAAAATGAAAAACTGGTAGTACAATCCTCCAAAGATGAAATACAAAAAACAATAGAAAATTTAAAACAAGAATTTAATATAAGAAAATCTGTAACAGAAGACAAAGATAAAATAAAAAACGAATTAAAAATAATAGATGATATATTACAAATACAAAAAAAATTAAAAACATTACAAGAATTAGAAGAATTAAAAACACTAAGTGAAGAATTTAAAGAATTTAAAGAATTTAAAATACTAAGTGAAGAATTTAAAACAATAGAAGAATTTAAAACACTAAGTAAAAAATTTAAAACACTAAGTGAAGAATTTAAAACAATAGAAGAATTTAAAACACTAAGTAAAAAATTT
>JASGCU010000140.1:0-1379 GCA_030053935.1 Chitinophagaceae bacterium | reverse complement strand
GACGAATCAAAAACACTAAGTGACGAATCAAAAACACTAAGTGAAAAATTTAAAACAATAAAAGAATTAACAAAAAGAATTAGTGCATCAGCAAGAAGAAAATTTGAAACAGAAAATAAAGATGCAATACAAAAAGTACTAAAAGTGGCAGGAAACAAAATAGATGTAATAATTAAAGGGTTTGAAAAAATAGTTAGTAAACTAAGGCAACAAGGACCTACAACGGAAAATAAAGATTCAATAGATACAGTATTAGAAGATCTAGAAGTACCAGCAGGACTAAAAAGAGCATATGCTTATTTAAAAAAAAAAATTAGAGAACAAAATCCAGAAGAACCTACAACGGAAAATAAAGATTCAATAGATACAGTATTAGAATTAAAAGAAATATATTATATATTACAAGTACTAAACACAATAAAAACAAAAATAGAGGATGCAAAGAAAACAACAGAAAAAGACGAATGGGATTTTAGGGGAGAAGACCTCTCTTCGTTTTCTTTTGTAGAATGTAATTTTTCAGTTGCTCGTTTTGAAGGTGCTTATATACAAGAAACCCATTTTGATAATTGCACTTTCCCTAAAAAAAATAAAAGATGGTTATTATATCACCAAAATATAAGAGAAGTAGATGATGAAAAACTTCAATCTGCCTATCAACATTTCAAACGTAATTTTATAGATAATCATTCTTACCAACACGCACAGGATTTTCATTTTCAGGAAATGGAATTGAGAAAAAAACAACCCACAGGTAGTATAGAAAAAGGTATTTTATGGATATACAAATACATTTCTGAATACGGCACTAATCATATAAGACCATTTTGTTGGTTAGTGGTTTGGTTAATAGGTTGGTTAAGTATTTTTCCAATATTTTTATTTCGTAAAACATGGTGTATTCATCAGAGTATTGACTGGGGTTTATACCGTAGTGGAGTGGCTTTTTTATTAAAACTAACAGCTCCTATAATATTAGTAATTGAAAGAGATATAACTTTTACATCTATTTATAATACATATTTCGATGCGGTTTTACCTATATTCTCAGTAATAATTTATGATATTGTTATAGTGATACTAATAACTTTTTTTACTCAGGCATTAAGCAGGAATTTTAAGAGATAGTTTTGAATGAGGGATGGTTTTGATTATCACATAGAGAGAGAGAGAGAGAGAGAAAAATGTATACAAAGTTTTGGATAGTATTGTAAATAAGAAAAAATATTTTTGAAAAAAGAATAAAAAATATGGACACATCATTTGGATTTAACAAAGTATACAATATGGATTGTATTGAAGGGATGAGAATTATTCCTGCTGGTTCTATTGATTTGGTAATAACTGACCCTCCTTTTGGAATTGGCTTTCATGCAAAG
>JASGCU010000139.1 GCA_030053935.1 Chitinophagaceae bacterium | reverse complement strand
GGCAGATATGGATAATGACGGCTTTGCCGACCTTGTTATTTCAGGAACAGAAAATAACTTGCCTACTCTCACAATATATAAAAATAACAGAACTTCTTTTGCAGCAATAACGAGCATTCCAAACATTACGAAACACACTCTGACGGACTTTAATTCCGATGGAGATAGAGATATTTTCTTTCCCGAAACAGGTCGCTTCTATGAAAACAAAACTTCTGTATTCAATAATACTCCAAATGTTCCACATGGATTAGATGCTTCTGTTTTAGAATTAGAAATAGATGAACTCCAACTTTCTTGGAATTTGATTTCTGATGCAGAAACCCCAAGTGAAGGACTGCATTATGAAGTGTATTTTGCAAAAACTCCACTTACAGAATACTCTTATCCTACTTTTTCTACTCAAAAAACAGAGTATGTTGTGTACCCTTCTCCTGATTTTTATTATTGGAGTGTTCGCTCTGTGGATGCGAATATGAAAAGAAGTGAATGGGCTCATCAGCATATTTTTATATTCATAAAAACTACTCCCTCACAAAATACACAATGTAACTCTTTTTCTTTCTCTTGGTCAAAAATACCAAATGTTTCCCTCTATCAATTAGATGTAGCGGAGGATAAAAATTTTACAAAATTTATACCATCGTATCATCAAAAAGAAATAACAGACACTCTGATAACCTTAAGAGGACTAAAAGACAGCACACTTTATTTTTACAGAGTCCGTGCTATTATTGGTAAGTATATAAGTGACTATTCTGCTACTAAAGAGGCAATAACACTCTCGGTTTTTGAAAAAATTATTACTCCGTTTCCACCTACTTTTTTTGGATCGTTTGAATTTGTTGATGCAGATAATGATAATGATTTAGATCTTTTTTTAGTAGGGGCGAATAGCGACATGAAAACAGCTCTTTATAGGAATGAATTACCAAATGGATTTACGAGTACTTCTATCTTTTCTTACTACGATCATAATAATAATAGTACTCCTTTTGATTATAATAACGATGGAAACATAGATATTTTTAATAATTTTTTGTCTACATCTCTTTACATACCAAATCATATAGTATATACCAATAATAACAGGGAAAATAACATTGATTTTGTAATTTCACAACCATTAAAGAACACCTTTTTAGGAAGTATAGATGTTTTTGATGCCACAAACACGGGAAAAAATAACCTATTATTATTTGGGATACAAGGAGAAGAAAACTTTTCCTCATCCATCTCTTTTTACTATAGATACAATGGCACCAGTTTTTTAGAAAGCACTCATAATCCCTTTCTAGGAATGTTTTATAACTCTACCACCTTAGGTGATTACGATAACGATGGGGATTTGGATATATTTGCAACGGGAAGATTTTTTCAAGTGAGAGAAAAAAGTACTTCTCTCTCTTTACTCTATGAAAATAAAAATACAGGATTTGTTTTCTCTGCATCGGATTCATTTCCAAGCTTGGCTGCTACTTCTTCGCAATTTATGGATTATGATAATGATGGCGACTTAGATCTTTTTATATCTGGTCATAATAGAGGTTATCCCGTAAATGGATTCTATCAAAATGATGGGAGAGGAAAGTATACTTCTATCCCTACTTCCATAAGACCTCTGTATAGGAGTAATAGTGTTTTTGGTGACTATGATAATGATGGTGATATAGATCTTTTGGTAAGTGGGCGAGATAGAAGTTTTTTTTATTCTGAACTCTATAAAAATGAGCAGAATACTTTTATATATCATCCATCCCATATCTTACCTGTAGTAGGAAGAGGATCGGGAAAATTTGTAGACTATGATAATGATGGTGACTTAGATATATTTGTTATAGAACCATTTAGTAATACCTCACCAGTCCTCTACCGTAATAACACAGAAGTTAAAAATATAACGGCTACTCCACCTACAAATCTTTCCTCTTCTTTAGTATCACCTTCTAAAGTTATTTTTGTATGGGAAAATGCCCAAGATGCAAACATAATAAAGGAATATACACGTACAGCACACAATGGATTACATTATAACATGTACTTTGGAACGCTCACAAATAAAAATTCCATCAAAACATCTCATGCTGATAATCACACAGGGTTTAGAAGAATCGTAGAAAGAGGGAAAATACAAGGAAATACCTATTATTTAGATAGTATTCCCAATGGTTACTACGTTTGGAGTATGCAAGCAATAGACCAAGGGTTGAAAGGAGGAGCATTCGGAACAGAACAAAGCATACATATTCAAAACAGAACGTTTTTTCAATCTATTACGTTTGACGGAATTACAGAAAAAACCTTTGGAGATGCTCCATTTACCATTTCTGCTACTGCTACGTCGGGTTTGCCTCTCTCTTTTATCTCTACCAATCATAATGTAGCCACTGTGACAGGAAATAATGTCACTATTACAGGAGCAGGTGAAAGCAATATTATTGCTATTCAAACAGGAAATAGTATATACTACGCCGCATATCCCGTTATTCGTCTTTTAAAAATACATAAAACAAAACAAACCATTACCTTTCAACAAATTCCTACACAAACTGTCGGAGTTTCTTTTGTTTTGAATACTTCTTCTACTTCTCTCCTTCCCATTCGGTTTTCTTTCCCTCATGAAAGTAATGCATCCCTGCAAGCAAATACTGTTACAGTTTACCAAACAGGAACTTGGATGGTAACTGCTTTTCAAAATGGAGATTTAGATAGAACATCTGCAGATTCTGTTTCTCAAGCTTTCATTGTTAAATCCAAACAGACCATTACTTTCTTTCCAATAGCTGAAAAAATATATAACGATTCTCCGTTTGCGCTTCATTCGAGAAGTAGTACTTCCATTAAGGTTTCTTATTCTTCCGCCAGCACCAAAGTAACTATAAATAATAATATTATCCGTATAAATGCTGTAGGAACTGCTGCTATTGTGGCTTTTAATAATGGAAGTAATGAATTTTTTCCTACCCATACCACACAAATTCTTACTATAAAAAGAGTAAAGCAGAGTATTACTTTTGATCTTCCACTTTCTAAAACTTTGGGAGATGTTTCTTTCAAAATCAGTGCCTCTTCAGGTTCTCTACCTATAAGTTTCAGAACGACCAATACTATTGTTCGCATACAAAATGATACTGTGATAATACAAAATAGTGGAGTAGCTCCCATAATTGCTTTTCATACAGGAAACCAATATTATGATTCATCAAACGTTATCGGATATATCACCATTATTGACCCTTCCAAAAACAGTCAAACTATTGATTTTCCGGAAATTCTCAATGATACACTCTCCTCGGTAAGAAATAACATAGTACTAATGCTTACAGCAAAGGCTTCTTCATCACTTCTCGTACAATATGCTGTAGGAACGAATAACGGACTGTCTCAAAATACTTATACTATACAAAATCCAGGAATCTATACCATTACTGCTTTGCAAGATGGAGATAGTGTATTTAATCCCGCTCCTCCC
>JASGCU010000138.1 GCA_030053935.1 Chitinophagaceae bacterium | reverse complement strand
TTCCATTCATTTTTTTATTTTTTTTTTCTTCTCGTACATTAATAAGATTAATGGTAGGAAGTGTTGCTTGTGCAAATCTTTCATGTAAAGTAACGAGTCCGTATTTTTTATTTTCGGCATTAAAAAAAGATTCTAAAGATGGGGTAGCAGACCCTAATAATACTTTTGCTGTATGCTCTTGTGCTAAAAAAATAGCCATATCTCGTGCGTTATAATGAGGGGATGCTTCTGTTTGTTTGAAAGATGCGTCATGTTCTTCATCTACTATGATGAGAGAAAGCGAATGAAATGGAAGAAAAATAGAAGAACGAGTTCCTACTATGATTTTGAAACGTCCATTTATAATTTCTTTCCAAACTTCTACCTTTTCTTTGGCTGAAAATCGAGAATGGTATATTCCTACTATATCTCCAAAAAAAGCTCTTATTCTTTGAACGATTTGAACTGTCAATGCAAGCTCAGGTAAGAGATATAATACTTGTTTTCCTGTGGCTATTTCTTTTTGAATGAGATGAATGTATATTTCTGTTTTTCCGCTGCCCGTAATTCCGTGAAAAAGAACTACATTTTTTGATTCAAAAGCGGTTACTATTTCGTTTAGTTTCTGTTGTTGTATGTCTTGAAGAATAATTTCTGTTTGTTCTTTTTCTATAAAAGGGAATCGGGATACGACTTCTGTAAATTCTTCCATTATTTTATTTTTTAGAAGGGTATTGAGAGCGGCTTTAGAGAGTTTTTTTTCTTCTATTTTTGATTTTTTCATGCCTTTTTTATTATTTTCTACAGAAATATGGGGCATTATTTCTTGCACATAGAAAAGGAGTATGTCTGTTTGAGGTTCTTTTTTTTTAAGTTTTTCAAAAAGAGCGGTTATTTGCTCTTTTGCTTGATAATCTGGGGAAAGGCGTATCTTTTTTAGAGTATCGGGTTTATATTTTTCTGTTATTTGTTCAAAAAGAAAAATTATTTTTTTATCTATTAAGGAATGAATGGTTTTATAAGGGTTTTTTATGCCTATTTGTGCGTCTAATTCATCGTAAGAAATGCTCTCTTTGAGAGCAAGAATGTCTATAAGTTTTGTTTCTAAATCATTGAAATTATATGATTCCAATTCGTATATATCTATTTCGGGATTGGTTTGGATTATGGACTTACTATTTATTTTAAATCCCGATGGCAAAGCAGTATGTAAGACCTCTCCGAGTGTGCAAAGATAATATTGTGCTATTTGCTCTAAAAGTTTGATTTGTGGGGTTAAAAAAATAGGATATTCATCGGGAACATCAATTATTTCTTTGATTTCTTTGGTATCTATTTCTGCAGGTTGTGTTTTTTCTAAAAAAAGAACTATTCCTGTTTGTATTTTTCTGTTTCCTAATGGGATTATGGCACGGTGTCCGATGTTTATTTTGTTTTCTAAAAAAAACGGAACTTTATAGGTAAAGAGTTGTGAGATGGGTATTGGAATAAGTATTTTTGCAAACATTATGATTTTGGATCTTTTATAATGTGTATTTTAGAAAAAAGTATAAAAATTTATTTTTATGTATCAATAAATATAAAATTATATTATAAAAAACAAAATTTTGACAGATAAAGAAAAATATCAAAAAATTAATATTATATTTACTTATATATATATTAAAATAGATTTTTTATGAATTTAGGAAAAAAAATAGTATTGCGTCTACTGGTGGGGGGTATTTGTGTAAGTATGTATGGAAGTGTAAACGCCCAATTTACACAATCGAGTCAAGTTCTTTTATCTACTTCTAATGCGGGAGCGAGGGGGTCTATTTCTTTTGGAGATTATGATAATGATAAGGATTTAGATTTATTACTGATACATTCTACACCTCTTTATTGGTATCAGCGTAATTTATACAATAATGTATTAGGAGAATTTACATCTTCGGGCATTGAGCCGACTCCTTCATGTTATAATACGGGGTATAATAGTAGTAGCAGTTTTGGAGATTATGACAATGATGGGGATTTGGATTTATTAGTTTCATCTATTGTTGAGGAGAATACATGTATAAGCCCTTATCGTTATTGGGTTATAACCCATTTATATCAAAATAATATCACTAGTTTTACAAAAGTTTTTGAGTTTCAAGGCGTTGATGGGAAGGCAGTTTTTGGAGATTATGATAATGATGGGGATTTGGATATTTTAGTAAGTGGAGACAATTGGTCTATATCCAACCTAACTAAACTGTATAAAAATAATTACGGAACAGGGCTTTTGAATCTTTTTGATGAGGTAGTTATAAATATTCCGAATTTATCTTATAGCAGGAGTAAATTTGCAGATTATAATAATGATGGGTTGTTAGATATTTTTTTATTAGGAAGTACTTCTGGTATTTATAGAAATACAGGTAGCGGTTTTTCATTGGTTTCGGGAGTCAGTTTTCCTTCTTTTACTTCGGGAGATGCGATTGTAGAAGATTATAATAATGATAGTTATGTAGATGTGTTTATAACGGGTGTCTCTTCGGGGCAGAATATTTCCCGTTTATATAGGAATAATAATAGTACGGGATTTGGAGAAGTGTATGCTAATACCTTTTCTAGGTTCAGTGATTCACATTCACAAATGGCTGATTATGACAATGATGGAGATTTGGATTTATTATTATCAGGTTTATCAGGTTCAAATGCCATGACTCAACTTTATAAAAATAATGGAACGGGTTTTAGTTTTTGGGTTACCTTTCCAGGTATATATAAAGGATACAGTGCATCGGCAGATGTGGATAATGATGGGGATTTAGATATTGTTTCAGCAGGTGTTGTCAATAGAGTTGCGACAGCAGGTAATACGATATTATATACGAATGATGCTATAATGGGAAGGAGTTTTGCAGTGAATACTGCTCCTACCGCCCCGACCAATATACAAGTATTAGCGGGAAATAATCCTAAACAAGTTGTTTTTTCATGGAGGAGAGCTACTGATAATAGAACTCCTCAGCGAGGACTGAGTTATAATATCTGTGTAGGTACTTCTTCTTCTTCAAGAGAAAATATAAAAAGTTCTCATGCTTTTGTGAGTGGGAATTTATCGGGAAGAAGAAAGATTTCGCAAAAAGGAGAAATTCAAGATACGATTTATGTTTTTAATTTTTCAAAACCTGGTTTTTACGAATGGGGGGTTCAAGCGGTGGATCACTCTTTTGAAGGTTCTGCGTGGACTCGTTCTGCTTCCTATGCTATAAAAATACCTCCTACTTTGTATGCTGCTACTAACATAGGTATTTCTAATTTTGACATCAGTTGGGACGCTTCTCAGACACATCAGAGCTATGAATTAGAGGTCAGTAATGTAAAGACCTTTCCTACTGTATTACAAACCTATAGTACTACCTCTACCTTTGTAAATGTAACGGATTTAACACCTGGCATTACCTATTATGCTCGTGTGCGGAATGTTATAAAAAGCACTTTAAATAATAGTATTGTGGATAGAACAGAATATTCTAATATTA
>JASGCU010000137.1 GCA_030053935.1 Chitinophagaceae bacterium | reverse complement strand
TGCAATGGTTCTACGGGCATATTTAGAGGAAGATTTTATTTTTGTGCTGTCCATAACAAACTCATGAAAATTATAATAAGATATTTCTTTATTAGTATGGGTGTATGTATATTGGGCAGTTCCTTGTATGGATTTTTTACGAGAGGATATTTTTATATTTGATTTGACAAAGGTATGCAGAGTGTCCGGATCGGTAATGAAATGGACTACTGCATTGGAAAGAGGGGGGATTTCAGAACCTTTTCTGATTATTATTTTTCCTTTATCTGGAATAACAGTAGCATCTACTATCTGAACATTTTCTACACCATCGAGATTTATTTGAAAGGTCTGCATGTCATATTCTCCTTTGTTTGCAATAAACTTGAGAGAGTCTGTTTTGGGGTCTGTGCTGATAAAATAAGATGATATATGCAATTGATCAATATCATTTTTCATAAATATTTTTTCTTTTTTTAAGTCCCAAACGGCAGTTTGTATAGAAGTAACTATTTTTGCTTCGGGAAAAGAGAGAGCGGGAATATTTTTTTCTTCGGGATGAATAACTACTCTCCCAATAGAAAAGCTGAATTGTAGTTTTACATTGTCTCCACGCACTCTATCGGTGTAATTATTATCTGAAACGACCCTAAAAGTAGCATTTCTTGCAGAAAATTCATCTTGTAGAAACATATATTTTTTAGATTCGGTAATGGAACCTCTTGTAGAGAGTTTTCCACTTCCAAAGAGGGCTTTTTGACTGAGAATAAGGACTCCATCAAAGACAATAGTATTATTATAAAATCGAAATGGATTCCCTTTACTGTGCAAAAGCATAATGTCTTTTTTAGGTATCCATTTCATTGTATATTTTTCTATTTCTACTTTGGGAAAAGAACCGTCTATGGTAATTTTTTCTTGCAATATACCGTTAAATCCCTGGGCAGAAGCAGAATCTTGATAGAATATAAATTTGGAAGATTCTAATAGTGCCACAGAGTATGCTAATTTTCCTGTGCCTACTATTCCATTATTATCTAATTGAATCGTTCCAAAAAAATCTCCCTTTCCTTTATACACGAGGTAACCCGGAGGTTCTATGATATGCTGAAATCCTAAGGACCTATCGGGCATCATTTGTAGTGTTTCTTGTATGGTAGGTATTATGTTATCGGAATAAAAAGTTCCTTTCAAACGAATAGTATTATTGGCTTTATCATTCAGGTTGTCTACGTCCATCTTTGGTACCACAAAGTATATTTTCCTATTGTATGCCCCCCCTAATATCTCTTTACTATCAAAATAAATGTAGGAAGAGTCTTTTGATATATACTTGGGAGATATTTTTTTTACAGGATCCCCTGCTTTATTGTGAGGTAGGGCTATTCGTAAGACACCTGTTGTATTCACTATATGATTTTTCAAAGAAGCATCCTCTGAACCCCTCTTTAAAGAATCTTGTGGATCGTAAAGTCGAATAGAATCTATTTTATTCATTCTCATAAGAAAACTATCGTATTGAAAATCAAATTCTTTGCCAATATATGCCATAGTGGGGGTAAATACTTTGCCATCTAAAGAGATATTTTTGCCTTTATGCATTTTTATTGTTTCGTTATCGGGGAGCATATATATTTTAAGGTCGTTAGTAAAAAAAGAAGAATTGACACCATTGATAGTCATGTATTCTTTTTGAAAATTCATTACCACATTAGGTTGCTTGGCGGTGATAGATGGTATAAATATTTTATCATAATCTTTTTTTTTTTGAGAAGACTCCACATAATGTTTTCCTAAATCGGTGAGAGAAATATTATAATTTTTATTGCCAAACGCATCAAAGAGTGCGTTCTCAAATTCATCTGCTGCGATGAAAGTAATAAGATTTTCATAAAAGAGAGTCTTCATTGCTCCGAGTAAAAGAGCGTATCTTTTGGCATAAGAATCCGCAATGTTAGTATAAAAAAGAGTCAATTCCTCCAAACTACAATTTGTTTGACCCTTCTTATGCAAATAATCTTTCACCAAAGAAAGCGGGTGAAATGGCAAGAGTCCCATATATTTTCTATAACGGTCTTCGCTAAAGTATTCATCAGACTCTACTATCACAGGAACGGCATCTTTTGCATGGTCAATAGAGATAGTAAGAGAATCTGCCTGCATATTCCATTTCAAAACATCTCCTTTTATATATACTTTGTAAAACGAAGAGTAAAATCTACTATTTTTTTTGCTTCCATGGGGAGAAGATGCAAGCAGTTCCTTTGTTTCTGTCTGATATTTGAGAGTCACAAAATGATTATCCAAAGAATGCTCCCCATGGGTGAGGGAAAAACGGGCATCTCCCGAAGTGATAATGGGCTTATCAAGAGTAAAATAGGTAGATTGTAGCACTGCTTTATACCCCACTGTATTTGTTATTTCTAATTGAGATATTTTGCTATTATCAACACATTTTCCGTATAAATGAGCTCCTTCAAAGGCAAAACAACCTCTATAAGTGAGAAAAGAATCCTGCATATTGACCCCTATATCATTATTATAAGAAATAAAACGAGGGTAGGTCTGTTTTTCTTTTTTCGTTCCTAAAATACCTTTATATGCAAAGTCCCCAATTACTTTTGTATCTAAAAGAGCATCAAAAGTAAGTACTACATTTTTACAAAATACCTCGGGTTTGGCTACGGAAAATTCATATTCAGCCAAAGATACTTGAGCCGTTTGAAAGAAATTATTGCGAGAAGACCATTGAAACTCCCCTCCCCTCCCCTCCCATATTTTTTCGGGGATGAAAAAACTACCTGAAGTGTTTACTATTTTTACAGAATCGCTATAACTGACCATTATAATATCCGCATTTTCAAATACAATTCTTTGCTGTCCTCTTTTTGTCTCCGTATTCGTTGGAAATCCCAAAAAAGAAGCGACCTCTGTATTTTCAATTTCTGCAACTCCTGTCTGATTGTTCCAAGTATCCTCTTCTGCAATCTCTTCTTCTACCACAGAATCGGTTTTTGTTACATTTTGCGTTTCTTGTGTAGGTATTGAGAAGGCAGGATCAACGGTTTCTGTATTCTGATTTTCAAATCTATACTTTCCATTTCTTACATACATCTGATAATGTGGCTTTAGGACTAAAGCATTTCGGACAAAAAAGATATTCATAAGAAATAAAAAATCTGAATATTCTTTGGGAGAGTAATGATCTATGACAAACTTATTCATTTCCAAAAGACGAGTAAGAGAATCTGCTTGTATGCCCGCTCTTTTGATAGCAAAAGAAGTATAAGAGCAAAGATACATAAAATGAGGGTTTATGGAATATTTTTTTTCTTTCATTTTGAGAGCAATATCTCGTATGAGTGCTTTATGGGTGTTATTAAAACCACCATTCTGCCATAGTGTCCCAAAAGATTCTGCTATAATATCCGCACCGCCCGTACCTATAGATCTGACAGCCTTAGATAAATCATATCCTATCTTCTTTTCATCCGCAGAAAGAGTTTGACATACCGCAATATGAGAAAAAAAAATATAAAAAAGAAGTATTTTTATTATGCAATTTACCATTGGT
>JASGCU010000136.1 GCA_030053935.1 Chitinophagaceae bacterium | reverse complement strand
ATTTCTAAATATCTCAAAATCCAACACCTTGCTTATTTTTTCTAATGGATTTTCTAAATGAGATACATCTTGTTGAATAAACTTCCCATTTCTACCTGTTTTTTTGTAACTTTCATTGCTTATACTCTACATTTTTTATTACATTTGCAATAATATGTATTTTTTTGTTAAAAAGTACATATATATATATGATTTTCAAATATTTAATTTTTAGAACTCCCCTATAATTTGCAATAATATGTATTTTTTTGTTAAAAAGTACATATATTTATATGATTTTCAAATATTTAATTTTTAGATCTCCCCTATATTTGCAATAATATATATATTTGCAATAATATGTATTTTTTTGTTAAAAAGTATATATATTTATATGATTTTCAAATATTTAATTTTTAGATCTCCCTTAAAAGAGAAGAAAGCAGTTATGAGATGTTCTCTTTTTATGTATTCTATAAAAACATAAGGGATTTAGAGAAGCTTCATCATTTCTGCTACTATTTTTTCTGTAGCATTTGTTTTTGCAAAAAGTTTTATATTCTGTGAAAGGGTATTTTTAAGATCCTCGTCGCTCAAGAGATTGAGTAAGAGATTAAGTAGTTTTTCATTTACTTCATTATCTTTTACAAGAAGTGCGGCATTGTTCTGTTTCAAAATGAGAGCATTTTTCGTTTGATGGTCTTCTGCCACATGTGGCGAAGGAATAAAGATAACGGGCTTCCCCACCATACAAAGCTCGGAAATAGAAAGGGCACCCGCTCTACTTATAATAATATCTGCCACAGAATATACTTCATCCATATTGTTTATAAATTCTTGTATGATAAGACCTTTATTTGGGGTATGGTTGAATTTGTTTTGGATGTCTGTATAATACATTTTTCCTGTTTGCCATATAATTTGTATGCTTTTTTGTAAAATAGATTCTGCATTGGATACAAAAAAGTCATTGATAGTTTTAGCACCTAAGCTTCCTCCAATGGCTAAAATGATTGGGTAGTGGGATGAAAGATTCATTTTTTCTAAAAAGATGTTTTTTTTGTCCGTATTGATGTGAATATTGTCTCTGATGGGATTTCCTGTGACAACTATTTTTTTATGAGGAAAATATTTTTCCATTCCATTATACGCTACACAAATGGTATTTACAAAATTTGCTAGTATCTTATTGGTAATCCCGGGGAATGAGTTTTGTTCTTGTATCAGGGTAGGGATATTTTTAATCGCAGCTGAAAAAACCATTACCCCACTGGCATATCCACCGACTCCAATAACTATATCGGGGTTATTTTTTTGTAAGATTTGAAAGCATATGTATATATTTTTTATTATTTTAAAAGGGAGTGTGAGATTAGACAAGTGAAATTTTCTTTTTATTCCTACTATATCTAATCCGATGATGGAGAATCCGGATTCTGGTATTTTTTGCATTTCCATTCTTCCCAATGCTCCTATAAAAAGTATTTCTGCTGTCGGGTAAAGGTCTTTTATTTTTTTTGCAATAGCTATTCCTGGATAAATATGTCCTCCCGTCCCTCCTCCTGATATGATAACTTTTTGTATTATTTTATTCATTTTTTTAGTTTAATTTTTAGTAAAAAGAGAGTTCTGTCAAGTTACATTATTTTTTTTCTATATTCTAAAAAAGGAGATAAGATCGCTTTCAAATTATACAAAGAATGTTTTTTTAGTATGTTAAGAAATAAAATAAGTATTACGGGAGAGATAGGAAGTGGAAAAACAACTGTAGCGATAGCATTATCAAAAAAAATGGATATGGAATACTTTTCTACAGGTAATTTTCAGCGAGAACTTGCAAAGCAGTACGGGGTCAATACTCTTGAGCTCAATTATATTGCCAATAAGGACACAAAAATAGATGCCACTATTGATGGGAAACTCATAGAAATTAATAAACAGGATTTACCTTATGTTTTAGATTCTAGACTTGCCTGGCATTTTGTTCCAAATTCTTTTAAAGTATATCTGCAAGTAGAACCTGAAATTGCGGCTACTCGTATATTAGGAGATTTTATGCGAACATCTGACCCTCATCAAAAAAATAAAGAAGAAATTATAGTAAATATAAACGAGAGAAGAAGAGTAGAAGACGAAAGATTTCAAAAAGTATACCATGTCCATTGCCATGATTATAATAACTATGATTTAGTTATAAATACGGGTGAAATGAGTGTTTCTGAAATAACCGATACTATAGTTGATTCTTACAATCTCTGGAAAGAAGGTATATATGAGAAAAATTATTCTTGACTACTTTAGAAATAATCTCCCCCTTTAGAATCTACCGCCCACATACTTTCAAACAAGAGAATATTATTATTTTTAAACAGACGAAAATGTTCTTTAATTTTTGTTTGATTTCCATTTATTTTTCGGATAAAAAATGAATACTGATAGTATTCAGTAAAAGATAAGTATTCAAAAGTTCCTGTTCCGTAATTATAATAATTAAATGGATCTACAAAAACACTTTTATCTGTTAATACAAAAAAGTAATAATAATTCCCTGGTGATATATTTACAGAATCCAACCCAAGTGATGAAAAAGGTGCATAGAGTGTTTTTACAGTACTTTCAAAATTACTAATACTCTTGCGGGAGATGAGTTGTCCCCATATAATTTTTTCAGGTATTCTTCTGAGAATGGGATTAGGAAAAGCCATACCTATACCTTTATTCATCAATATGGTATAGGTAGTATCCGTCACTTCTATTACTCCTGTTTGAGCTTCCTTGTCTCCTATTTGTATACTTAAAAAATAACTATTACCTGATTGTAATTGTGATACATTTACATTATAATAAGGATAAGAACCAATAGACCCTGATGGGCAAGATTGTGTTTTTTTTATGACGTTGAGTTTTATTTGTACTTTTTTTTCTGCTTCTGCAAAAAGATACTCTCCTTCTATGACATTACCTTCACAATCTTTTGGGTCTGAAGCAACAAAAGTTATAATATAATCTTTTGCTCTGTATGTTTCTTGAGTTTCTGTATCCACGAAAGTAGTATCTAAATTTTCTCTTTGGATTACATGGATAGTACTTTCAATGGGAAATACTGTTTGCTCTTCTGTTTTACAAGAGTTAAAAAATAATATAGCCCCCGCACAAATAATAAAATAGATTGTATATATTTTCATTTTCTAAAGGTAAGATATGAAGTGCCTGAAAGAACACCCTTAATTGTTAGTTTTTAATCATTTTTTTTCGTGGTAAAAGAAACGGTCCAAAAAGTCATTTTTTTTACAAATATATTAAATTTTAACGCTACTAATAGTCAACCATTTACAAAATTACAAGCGTATCAAAAAGAACTTCTCGGGGTGGGATCAATATTGCAGGTATTTAGCGTCTACTTTTTAGGTATTTCAATCTCACCAATAGGCAATGTATATAAACTACATTGTTACTCAAATCTTTGCCATACACATTCTATTTTGTAGTGAATAATTAATGTTTTTATCTATCCTATAGAAAAAACACAATATATTCACTCATTAACTCACATTACGCAAAAGCAAAAATATAATAAAAATTTATACCTTTAACATTTGAGTCCACTCCGAAAGATCAATTTGATAAGTTTATAACTTTGTAAAATTTGATTATCAATAGTTTTGAAACT
>JASGCU010000135.1 GCA_030053935.1 Chitinophagaceae bacterium | reverse complement strand
ATTTTAATAAATATTTAACAACATCTTCATTTTTTCTAAAAGTTCATCAAAAGTTACTATATCTCTACTTAATGATTTTCTAAAAAGATTAAAACTTCTTTTTTGAGAATCACTCAAATCGGAATAAGTTCCTATAATTAAAACACCTCTTGGATCTAAAATACCAACATCTTTAGTTGATTCATCTGAACCAATTACGGTTTTGAAATTATTTATTGCTTCATGTATTTGATTTTCTAATTGTATTACACTTCCAGACAAATCACTGCCCGTAGAATGTATATCATTATTTTTTCCATTACCACTTCCACGATATACACTTTGATTTATTAAATCAGTGCATGGTGTTTTTATTTCAACGACACAAATACTGTTACTTGAAATATTTTTTAATAAAAAATCTGTTACTACTCCACCTGAACCATTTCTACCTTTTGTGTTTTTACCACCCAAATATGTTTCTCCTTGTATATATAATACCGGATGAACAAAAACTTGTTGCAATATTCATGTATTTTCTTCAAAAAAATTTTGCCAAAAAGACTCATCACAATTTTTAATATTTTTTTCAAAAGTCTCAATTATTTTTTCTAATTTTGCTTTTTGTAAAATATTTTCTATATTTTCAAAATTATTATTTTCTAAATTCTTAAAATGATCAATAACTTTATTTTTAGTATTTTCGTCTACAATGTTACTAAGTTGCAAAATTACTTCTTCTGAATTTTCTTCATTTAACACATACTTTTTTGTACCAAATTTTACACCTTTTTCCTTTAAAGTATTCATAATATTTTCTAATTCATTTAACAGTATCGATATTTCTTCTCCGTCAAGATTTAGTTGATAAGACTCATCTTTTTTTAATGTGCTAATTTTTAAACTTTCAACATCCTCCCATTCATTATTTACAGATTTTTTTTGAAAATAAAAACCGCCTCTTAAAGGATTGTCTGTCAGACTGTCATTAACTCAAGTAGGTCTAAATATTAATCTGGTAGTATTCGTTTCTCTCAATACTATAAAACTTACTTTCATTGTATCTTTGGATGTGTTTTTTGTATAAATATTCTTTTGCATATATTTTCTTTTTTAATTCCCTCTATAAACCCTTAATATCGGCTCGGGGATGTCGCAGACTGTGATATTTTTATACTCTTTATAATCATCTTCAAATTCCCCTATATCATTTGAATAAATATAAAGCCTCACATTTTCTTTATCTAAAATCTTCTCTTCCAATTCTTCAAGGCGATCCAAATTCTCTTTAAAATAAATCGCCAAAGTCTTTTTGATAATTTTATTTTCTACATTCAGACTATACTCGTTATTTTCTTCGTTATTTTTTTTATTGCTATCGTAGTTTTTCTCGTGGTTTTTATTTTCTATTTTTTTATTTTTATTTTTTGTGATTTTAGTATCATCCATTACTTCACCTTCAAAGATTTGATAATATTCATTACTCTCTATTTCAGTAAATACATTTTCTTTCATGGCGATAGTCCATCCTGCCTCAAGAGTAAAGGCTAATCTTTTGTCATCGCTAATCATCTCCATCTTTTCCATATCTACAAAATCTGTTTTCAAATATTCAAGTCTTCCTCCTATTCCTTCAATATTTTCTCCTTTAAGATTTTTATATCCAGTCATAACTCTTTTTATTCTTTCAAAAGTCACTTCTTCACAAATATTATTTTCATTGTTTGTGGCTAATATAAATTGTCTATTACCTCCGTCTTCTTTATTTAATTCCAGTACAGCATGACCCGTCGTCCCCGATCCAGCAAAGAAATCTAAGATGATGGAGTTTTTTTGAGAGGAGATTTTTATAAGATGTTTTATTAATGATACTGGTTTAGGAAAAGAAAAAATTCTGCTTCCAAAAATATCTTCTATTTCTTTACTACCTTCTATAGTACTGCCAAAATCCATAGTTAAAGATCTGGGTTTTTTGCCTAATTCATTTAATCTTTGCTTAAACTTTACACTATATTTTCCAGTTTTCAATAGATCAATCTTAACATCCCCTTTTTCAATCATTTGTAATAATTTTTCTTTTTTATATATAAAATAGCCTTCCACTTCTATTCCATCAGGAGTTGTTATTTTATATTTTTCACCACCTAATCCAGGTCTTTGTAGTGTGTCTCAAAAATATCTACCTATTTCATCTTCTTCTTTATACCTTTTTAAATAGAGTTCGTTATGATCCATAAAAAAATCCTCTGCAACATTAATATTTTTCAAATAACATAATACATAATCATGTTCTATCGCAAAAAATCTAGAATTACTACCTCCCCCTTGTTTTGTTTGCCTTATCATATTCGCTACAAAATTCTCTTCTCCAAAAATCTCATCACAAAGAAGTTTCAATCTCGCCTGCTCATTATCATCAATAGAAATAAAAATCACCCCATTTTTTGAAAGTAAATCATAAGCAAGACGAAGCCTCTTCTCCATAAAAGACAATCACTTACTATGCCTATAAGCATTCTCTTTATCCACAAAAGAATCATTATATTTAAAATCTTTATTCCCAGTATTATACGGTGGATCAATATATATCACATCAATTTTCTCTTGATGAGTATAATTCAAAATCTTAAGAGTATCATAATTGTCCCCCTCTATTAAAATATTTGTAGGAGAGAATTTTTCTACATCACCCATCTCTATATCTTTACTATTTTTGATTTTATCTTTTTTATTTAATTTATTTTTATCTTTCCTTGTCGTATCAATTTTTCTTTTAAGAATATTTTTTAATATCGGGGCTTTATTGATATTCTCTTTTATATCTTTCTCTATAGTCTCCACATTCTCAGTCTCTCAGACAAGACCAAATTTCTTTTGAGATTTTAATGTTTGTATCTCTTTTATCAAATCCTCTTTATCCATTTTCAAATAATCCCTTTGTGGGGCTTTTTTTACAAGCTCGGAGATGAGGCCTTTCTCTTTAGCAAGATTGGCATGCTCTATAGTATATCTTCTATCTTGCCTCATACCTATTCTGAGCGGTTTGAGTAAGCCATTTTCTTCTCAATTGCGAAGAGTGTCTGGATCTACTCCGACTAATTCTGCGAATTCGCTTATTGTATATGATCTTCCGTAAGTTGCCATAGATTTAATTTAGAATATTTATAAATAATGTTTTATAAAATCTTTTCTCTTCAAAAATTTCAAATTTCATAATATTTAATTCTTTTATATCTTTTAGTGCTCAACAAAAATTATTTTGTAAATTGTTTCCACTACTACATAACAAATCTTTATTATCCTCTAAAAAATCTAAACATATCTTCTCATATTCATTTTTATAAGAATCTTTATTAAATACAAACACAAAACAATATATTGAAAGGTTGTCTTTTTTAAGTTCAAACCAAAGTTCTTTTGTAAGGTTTGGAATTTCTGATTCATTGTTCATTTTTATTATTTCTGTCATATTTTTTATTATTATTTTATAATATATATTATACTCCTATTTTTTATAAAAGTCAAAAAAAATTGTATTTTTTCCTAAGTTATCTAACTAAATCTTTATTCTTTATATAAACCTTTCCATATATTTATATTATACAACCCTATTATCAAATTAATTAAAAACAAACTAACAAAAAACCATTACATTAAGTCCTTTATACATAAAATATAATAATAAC
>JASGCU010000134.1 GCA_030053935.1 Chitinophagaceae bacterium | reverse complement strand
ACTTTAAAAAATGGTGTTTGAGACAAGAAAAATATTTGCAGGATATTTTTATAAAGTTAAGTAGATATGAAAAGAAAAATTCAAAGATTACCCTTCGTTATTATTGAAGATAAAAAAAATAATGTTTGGAGTATATATTATAGAGAAATTTGTTTAGAAGTATTTAATAATAGAAACGATGCTATATTTTATGCAGAAAACAACAAAATAAGTGGAAATCGTGGAAACTAATATAAATTACAAACATATTGTAGATAACAATTTTATATTATCTGCGGAAATATACAGTAGAAAAATAAATCATTTTAAACTTGATAAAGTTAAAGAAAAATATCCTAATATTTTTGATGATTTTAAATCGTTTGATGGTTTTGCTTTCCCTTCAAGTGATTACGTTACACAATTTGAAAACTTAAAGAAAAAAGTAAAACTTTTACAAATCAGTAATGTAAATCAAACAGAATGGATTATAAACGAAACTCAAAAATTTGAGTATGTTCCAGATAAGTATTTACAAAGTAAAAAAAGGTATTTACTAAATAGTGAATGTATTTTAATTTCATTAACAGGTGGAACAGATACTGACAATGATATAACCTCTTATTTTGACAACTCATTTAAAGCCTTTTTAAATCAAAGGGTTTCTGCATTTACAATGAAAGATTATAACAAGGATTATTTCTTTTATTTCTATGCAATGACTAAAACAAAATCTTTTAAAGAACAATGGCTTGGTAAAGGTGGTATTCAAAAGAATACTGTCGCTTCTGATAGAGCAAAAACATATTTACCTAAAATACACAATTTAGGAATTGTAAACTTTGTTTCTGTTCTAACCCAAGCCATAATCAACAAAGAAAAATTAATAAAAGAAAGACACGAAGCCATTTTAAAGGCAATTGAAACCGAACTTTTAGAAAATCAAAAACCAAACAAGTTTAGTTTTGAGTTACCGAGAATTAATGAATTAGAAGAAGTTGGAAGATTAGATACTGGATTATACAATATAGATTTTAAAAAATTAGATTTTTTAATTACAAATTATTCAAATAATTACTCGAGACTAAAAGACTTAAAATACAAACCATTAAGAGGTCCAAATCTTGCAATCTCAATTATTGGAGTTACTCACTATTCGACAAAGCGTGTTTCTGAAAAGTTTTATAAACTTATTCAACCAACTGACTTATCAGAATATGGGACTTTGCAAACAGAAAGATACTTTGGCAATATAAATGATATTCAACTTTTAAAAAAAGGTGATATTTTGTTTGGTGCCGAAGGTAATATCGGAAAAGTTTATGTCAATATAGATATGAATGAAAAATCTGTTACAAACTTTCACGGTATGTCAATTACAAACACTAATGTTGAATTATATAATAAATGTTTTGTTGCTTGTTATATTAAATGGTTGCGTCATAAAAATTACTTTAAATTTTATTCAACTGGTGGACAAGGTGGTTCATTTGGTGTAGAAAAAACAGAGAATATTAAAATTCCTAATTTTTCTGTAACCAAGCAAAAAGAAATTGCTAAATTATACCACAACGTAGAAGTAGAATACAACGCAGACACTTTTACATTGGCTAACTTTTTAGGCAAAGACAACGAATATAACCAACAAGCAGGAATTTACGAACTGGACAAAACAGCCAAACAACTCAAAGAAATTCTGAACAATGCCATTGACAATATAGTAAACGATAAACAAATAGAAATAAAATTTTAATCACCTAAACTAAAAAAAAAATGAAAGTAATTTTTGTATTTATTATTGGCAGTATATTTTCTCTACAAGTTTTTGCTCAAAAGACATACCCAATCCGTTTGGTTATTCATGGAGGAGCAGGAACTCTAAAAAAAGAAAATATGACAGAGGAGAAAGAAAAAGCATATAAAAAAGCATTAGAAGAAGCACTCTATGCGGGCTATGCGGTTTTAGAAAGTGGAGGAAAGGCAACAGATGCTATACAAGCAAGTATAGTAGTTTTAGAAGATTGTCCTTTATTTAATGCAGGAAAAGGAGCAGTATTTACCGCTCAAGGGACAAATGAATTAGATGCTTCTATAATGCGAGGGGAAGACCTTATGTCTGGTGCTGTTGCAGGAGTAAGCATAGTAAAAAATCCTATAAAATTAGCTTACGAAATAATGGTCAATTCTCCTCATGTAATGATGGTAGGAAATGGAGCGCATCTCTTTGCTCAAAAAAGAGGTTTGGAAATAGTAGATCCTTCTTATTTTTATACAGAAGAAAGATTTGGACAATTACAAAAAATTCAAAAACAAGAGCAACCCCCTACAGAATCAGAAAAAAATAACAAAAAAGAAGAGGGGGAACAACCACGTAAGAATCATAAATTTGGAACAGTCGGAGCTGTTGCTTTAGATATGTATGGAAACATAGCAGCAGGAACATCTACGGGAGGAATGACCAACAAAAAATACGGTAGAGTAGGGGACACTCCCATCATCGGAGCAGGAACTTATGCAGATAATACTACTTGTGGGGTTTCCAGCACGGGACACGGAGAGTTCTTTATACGTGCTGTCGTGGCTTATGATATATCTGCTCGTATGAAATATAAAAATCTATCTCTCCAACAAGCTGCGGATGAGGTGGTAATGAATACACTAAAAAAAATGGGAGGAGAAGGCGGGATTATTGCTTTGGATAGAAAAGGAAATATCGTTATGGTTTTTAATACAGAAGGGATGTATAGAGGATTTATCAAAGAAAAAAACAAAGCTTGTACCTATATTTATAAATAATTATGAAAATATCAGGAGTGACCTTTGTAAGAAATGCTGTCCAATATGATTATCCCATCACAGAATCCATTCGTTCTATTCTTCATATATGCGATGAAGTGATTGTATTAGTAGGAAACTCAGACGATGGAACAAAAGAACTTGTCCAATCTATAAACAATCCTAAAATAAAAATTCAAAATTCTATTTGGGACGAATCCCAAAAACAAGGCGGAAAAATATATGCTTTAGAAACAAACAAAGCCCTCAGCTATGTAGATACAAACGCTGATTGGATTTTTTATATACAAGCGGATGAAATTTTTCATGAACAATACACAAATAATGTTTTTGACGCAATGCATCAATGGAAATACAATACCAAAGTAGATGGCTTGTTATTGCAATACCATCATTTTTATGGGTCATATAATTATATTGGAGCATCTTCTCAATGGTATACGCACGAAATACGTATTATTCGCAATGATAAAAACATATATTCTTATAGAGATGCACAGGGTTTTCGCAAGGGAAATAATGAAAAATTATCTGTGAAACCTGTAAATGCTTTTATGTATCACTATGGATGGGTGAGGGAACCTCATAAAATGCAAAAGAAAATCTCTGAAACAAAGAAGTTTTATCAAAATAATTCTATAGAAACACAAAGCCCCGAAGCAGTATATGAAGGTGTATTTGATTACTCTCATGTGCATCTTCTAAAAAAATTTACGGGAACCCATCCCAATGTTATGTTCGAAAGAATTAACAATAAAAATTGGAAATTTGAAAGGGACATATCTCAATCAAAATATACCCTCAAGGATAGAATAAAAAAATTCTTAAAGCTTATAGGAATAAATACGTATTATAGAAATTATAAAATAATATAAATTTGAATTTGGTAGATAACTTTTAAATACCTTTTTTTACCAAATAATAAACATTTGCAAATTTTGCTTTTCATGGGTATTATATACAATAAGATATGTTTATTTATAAATAAAAAATATTTCTTTACTGTATAAAATAAGGTAATGTTTAAATAATATAAACTTACCTTTCTTTCAAACATAAAGAAATATTTTTTAATTGAGCATCTATAAAAGATATTTATTTAATCACATTT
>JASGCU010000133.1 GCA_030053935.1 Chitinophagaceae bacterium | reverse complement strand
ATTTATAAAGATATTTTTTTTTCAAAATATTTGTAATAAAAAGCATTATTTTTTTTTTGTTTTTTGTAAAAATAAGAGAATTTTTTTTATGTGTTATAATTTATCTCATAATAGTAACCCATCCTTTATATATCCGGGTACTGAGAAGAGGATTAAGGGTATTAAATTTTACGATAGATTCAAAAAAGTAAGTTCCCGATTCTAGATCTGTTCCGCCCTGTTCTATTCCTTTCCATTTTATAAGAATCCCGTTTTCACTATTTTCAGAATTATAATGGTAGAGACATATTCCTACTTTATGAAATACTCTAAATTCTATAGAGGTGACGAACCGTACGCACTTTGTTTTTTCAAATTCATCCAAAGATTGTCCTGAAAAATAATAGGGTGTGAAGACGTCATTTTTTCCATCATTATTAGGAGTAAAGATGTTGGGAAAATATATGTAAGGGCAATTATCTTGGCAAATGGATTCGCTGAGGGGGCTTTCATTTCCGGAAATATCAGTTGCAGATATTTTATAGCATCCTTTCAAAGAAGACGAAGAATGAGTAAAGCTTTGTTCTGTTTGTTCTTTTGCAAATTTTATGGATGCTATGCTCTTAAAGGGTTGTGTATCATCTTCTGCCCAATACAATGAATAGTCATGTATATCATTACTTTGGCAGTTACTTTGTGAGTTATTTTTCCATACAAGAATATTGGAAATGTTTTGAATTTGGCAATCTTGTTCTATTCTTTCTTCACAGGGAATATTATTTTTGCTAAAATGAAATGCGCTGGGTGTACAGGGAGATGTGTTGTCTTTTAAAAAAGAACACGCAATTTGGGATTTATTTATGAGGGGTTCGTGTATATTTTTATTTTGATATGCTCCCATGGTTTGGACGTAGTAACAGTATTGAGTAGATGGATCTAAGGGTATAGTATGAGTTTTTCCTGAGTCGATATATATAAAACCGTTTTTAGAGACATCTACTTCGGATATTTTCACTAAACTATCGGGATACTTTGATAGAACTTGGTTGCGAAACACAGAATGAGGGTATTTTTGGTTTTTGAGTATCCATGGTACGTCAGCGTTCCATTCTAGTGTGAAAGAAGAGACATTGAGATTTGGTTTTATTTGTAAAAAAACAGAAGAAGCAATGGCAGAAGAGTCACGTATTTTTTTATATTTATCCAAGAGAAGTACTTGGTATTGGTATATTTCTTTATTTGTGTTTAAGAGGGTATCATTCAAGAGAGTATCGGCAGAAGTTTCGTAAAAAGAGGCATCTTTTGTTGACTTACGTATTACTTTATAAGAATAGGGGGTAGGTAATTGATTAGAATCTACTTCAAAGGGTTGTATCCATTGTACCGATATCTTTCCTCTGAGAGAATCGGTTTTAACAATGTCTACATTTGTTATGATAGGAGCATTAGCAGGCATTGTGATACATATTTCTGTTGATGGGGGGCTAAAAACAGTGGGTGATTCAGAAAAAACTGCTACTATTCTGTAACAGTAGGTTACGATGGGAGCGAGTTTTTTTTTATCCCAAAAGATGGTATCCGTAGCAGGTACGGTTTGTAATAATTCGTATTCCCCTGCTTTGGGAATACCCGTTTCACAATTTTTTGGTGTGTATGGGAAACTACCCTTCCTTCTCCATATTTGTAATGTTTTTGCTTGCGGGCAAAGGTACGGATCCCATGAAAGTTTTACAGAACGTGGTGGCGATAAAGTTGCTTTTAGATTTTGTGGAATGGGGGATACAATCTGAATGTTCCATGCTTTTATGTCTGTAAGTATGCTATAGGTAGTATCCCATGCTTCAAAGATGAAAGTATATGGGTTGAAGCGTATATATGGGCAGGTTGTTTTCCATGAAAAAGATATTTTTTCATTGTTTATATTCCAAAAAGGAGCTGATGAATAGGCAGGAAGGTTATGAAAAACTTTTAAAATCGGGGATTGGGAATTGGTTGCTGTAATGACTTTTTGTATACTATTTGGAACTATAACACATGTATCTGATGGTATTTTTAAAAATGGGCGCTTGTTATCCGACGTATCTATATATATGAGCATATCCCGGGTAACGTATCCAGTATTTTTCCATGTATTATCTATTTTTGTCCATTCTAAAAGACGAATGGTAAGAAGATATACTCTTTCACCAAACATTATATCTGTTTTATCACCGGGGGCATCCCATTGAATAATTCCGTTTGTGGGGTTTATTTTACAAAAAGGGGGGGCATCTTTTTGTTCATTCCCTTTGTTATAATCTGTATAAAAATCTTTATTATCAGGAAATTGGTATTGTGATACAGGTTTTTCAAAAGCAGATTGTGACGGGATGAGCATACAAGACAAACTATCTCCATCGGCATCAAAAATTCCTGGATTATGAAAAAAAGAAATGCCTACATATCCTCTATTAAAGGGAAATAATGTGAAAATTGGACTATTATTACGTCTTTTTTTTGTTTCGTATTCTCTATTTATTTGTATTTTTGCTTCTATATAAAAAGTATTCGCATTATCGTGGTATGCATTTATAACATTCGCTCTATTGTCTTCGCTATATCCTACAATATATGTTCTATAGGTAGGATAGGTATGTTCAAAAATAAGGGTTGTTTTTTGCATATTCCATGTTGGTATGGATTCTTGTTCAATAGAAATAGCATCCTCTCTATGAAGCATAGTACCATCGCCCAAATATAATGCCCCACTACCAAATGATGCGTGACCTCGCGTATACCCTATAACAGTTATTTCATAGCGAAGACCAGTTATTTGTTTAAAAAAGATTTCCCCTGCTCTTATGTGTCTCCCATACACAAAAGTTCCCAAACTAGTGTACAGTAAAAATAAAATAAATAGTTTTTTCATATTTAAAAAATAAAATGTATTGTAATACTATTATTTTAAAAGGAGAGTGTCCAAAAAATCACTTTCTACACACTTGTAGTTTTATAACTATTTGATTACCAATAGGTTTTAAATTAAATATTTGTATAAAAAGCATTATTTTTTTTTGTTTTTTGTAAAAAAGAGAACGTTTCATCAACGCTCTCTTTTCGTTTTTTATTGTAAGTTATTCCTTATCTTGTAATTATTAATCTTGGTAAAGTGGTCTTATACTCTGTCCCATTTTTATATCTCCAATGAAAGCTAAACTGAAACGTATCCGTTCCATATGGAGGTTTATTAAGATAAAAAGACATATTTGCAGCTAATAGATTCCATTTTATACTATCATTCGGACTGTATATACTCTTTACCTTATGTATGCTATTTATATTATTAAAATTAGATACTGTTAATCCATTCCATACGTCATAATATTTACCTGTATATTTACCAAGTTCATGGTATTCTCGTAAAATCATTCCCGCACTTTCTAAAGATACAGTTGCTATATCATCCATATAATAGGGATTGGCAGTATGAGATTCCAAATACTTTCTATCAGCAGTGATATGTATATAATCCAAAGTATCTGCTACTGCTAATTTGAAAAACTGCTGTTCTATTCCTGGTATCTTTATGGTATCTTTATGGTATTTTCTCAGGGCATCCCATTCTGATATCCTGTTTTCAAAAGAAACCAGATACTCTTTACGGTTAGCTATGACTGAACTACTAAATGGATTAGAGTTAAAATAACGATTACAACCATCACATAAATCAAACTCAAATATAAGTGTGTAAGGTACTACAGTATATTCAGAATTTATTGGTACTCCAAAATTTCCATTATCTACAGAATAACTTATACTGGTAATATCATACCTCAATGAAGGTCTCGCATAGATATACTGGGCTATAAATGCTTTATCTGTAAGATCAGGTGGTCGTGGAGAGCAACAAACTAGTGTCTCACAACTATAATATATCCCCATGCTTATAAGGATGGACACAAAAGTAACTTTTGTTTTTTTTATTTTCATTGTTTTTTATATGTTT
>JASGCU010000132.1 GCA_030053935.1 Chitinophagaceae bacterium | reverse complement strand
GTTATCTATTCCTCCAAAGAGATTACCCAGAGTATTTTCTTTCTCTGTTTCATACGTATAAGTATAAGCAGTCCCCGTAGAATAAATAACAGTGCTCAGGTTTCCATTTGTCCATGTATAGTTAGCAAATGATACAGAGCTTCCTGAAGTAGAGATATACTTTGACAGGTACCCGTCTTTATCATATTCAAATGTTTGTGTAGACACTGTTCCCGAGCTACTTCTATACTTTATTTGTGTTATATATCCTTGGGCATTAAAAGTTAGAAAGGAAACAGAGACGGAATAAGTCGCTGTTTCTCTCCCTTCTTTTTTTGCTTCTGAGGTATGAGCACTATCCCGCCTGAATATACTTTTAAAAGTATGCTCATCTCTATATGCACTACCACTTGTATTAATGGATATAACCTTGCCTGAATCTCCTGCATATTTATAAATTTCATAATAACCACCAGAGGTGCTTACTTTTGAAACTTTTCCATCTGCAGTATAATCGTAGCTTGTGAGTCCTCCATTAGTAGATACCAATGACTGTACCTTTTTTACAGGGACATTTACTTGGGTATTCGCACCATCGTCTTTGCATCCAAAGCTTATGAGCATTGCCAAAAACGTAATCTTTAATAGTAATCGTTGATTAATCATAAAATCTATAAAAATAAAATAAATAATAAATAAAATAAATAATAAATAAAACTTAATAAAAAATATAAGGGCAGGTTCTTCACCCGCCTTTATAATAATAATCATTCTCTCCCACCACCTACGGAACTAAGACCAAACGAAAGCCATAATTATAGTCACGAGATTCTGAGTAGTTACCGTCTCTATTGGAAGAACGACAGTTTTCATCTTTTCTATTCCAACTTCCACCACGCAAAACAAAAGTACATTTAAGAAAGCTATCACTGGGGCTAACGGGGTTTATGGCAGGAGATGAAGCATAGTAGGAGGAATTATAACAATCCTGACACCATTCCCATACATTACCAGTCATATCGTAGAGACCGTATCCGTTTGGTTTTTTCTGTCCTACATGGTGGGTTCTTTCACTGTTTCCACGATACCAAGCAACTTCGTTTATATTGTTAGATCCCGCATAGGTGTAGTTTTCTCCGCCCTTGGCTGCGTATTCCCATTCGGCTTCGGTAGGGAGGCGGAATCGCTTTCCTGTTCGGGTATTCAGTTTTTTGATAAATATTTGTATATCATCCCAAGATACTTGCTCCACGGGACATTGATAGCATTCGTTGAAGCTTGATGGATTTTCTTCCATTATTTCCGTCCAAAGCCCTTGGGTAACTTCGTATTTCATTATATAAAAAGCAGAGATGGTAACGGAGTGTAATGGTTTTTCGTCCTTCTCTCCATCGTTAGATCCCATTTGGAAGGTGCCTTCAGGTATGTAAACCATCTCTCCTGCTATTGGCAGGTCTAGTGGTTTACTTTCTGCTTCTCCTGTTGTTATAGAGATGGTTTCATTTTCAATTATTGTTACCTCTTCGGTAAGAGTTTTGTTGTCATCGGTTTTTATCTCTATGGAATGTTTTCCTGTTTTGATGTTTTTTATAGTTATTTTGGTGTCAGCAGTTGCTTTTTTTACATATTCTCTGTCTATGTAGATATCACCGTTTATTTTTGATGTTATTTCTATACTTCCGTAGGTGCTGAGGTCTTCTTCTACTATGGCTATCGTCGGTTCGTTTGTTTTTGTGAAAGTAGTTTTGGTAGCTGTTTCTGTGAAGTAGAATTCACCTGTAAGCTGGCTCCAGTCCTGCGGTACCTGTTGTTTATTTGTTTTGTTCATGACCTCAATACGTGTACTTTTAAAGACAGTTTCTATTGGTTGATATTTTTTCATTTGCTTTACGAGTGCTTCTGTGAAAGTTCCGTTTTCCCCTGTTCCATCGGAGGCGGTGCTTCCTTCGGAAGTTGCAAAAGCAATGATAGTTCCTGCTAAGGGGAGTACTGCTTTAAATCCTCTGTTTGCTGAGCTTCTTCCCCAAGATCTGAAGGGGTCGTTGCGGCATGCATCTAGTATGACTATGTTCACGTTGTCCGGATACTGTTCAAATTCTTCCACGATAAAGTTTATGGGTATTGCTTCGTATTTGCAGTCCCCTTTTTTGTCTAGCTTGGCATCTATGGGGATAAGGTAGTTCTTACCGTCCACCTGCATGCCGTGTCCTGCATAATAGAAGAGAGCAACCTTTGTCTGTGAAAGTTTTTCACTAAATCTTCTGATTGAGCTTTCCATAACCTGCTTAGTTGCGTTGTTGGTGCTAATAACCTCAAAGCCGAGTGAGCGGAGAGTGTTCGTCATCAATACTGCATCGTTCACAGGATTTTTAAGAACGGAGCTGCCGGGATAATTAGCATTTCCGATCACTAGAGCTAATCTTTTTTGCGTTTGGCACCATCCTTCTTCTGTATTAATTCCTAACAACATTCCAAGAAAGAGAAATAGTCTTAATACACATTTATTCATAATTTATTTTTACTGTTAAATTTATAAGTGGATACTGTGTAATGATGTAATAAAGTAGAAGATTCCTCCTTTTGGGGGGAGGAATCTTCTACTATAATTTAGAAAGAATAGCCAATGCCAATGTTTACTATGGGCATAATATTCTTTGTAGTACTAATTCCTACATTAACAAGATCTTGTTCTTGAGCAATTCTGTACCCAAGCCCAAACCCTAAGTCAAGATTCATATTTCCTAAAAATACTTTTTTGGTAGGAAAAATAATTCTATACCCTCCAATAACTCCTAATGTTGGCATAAATATTTCTTTTCCAACAAGTTTAGAAAGTATGCATGTTCCTCCTATGTACCATGCTTTTATTATTTTTCCCACATTTCTTTGTTTCAAGTACCAGTCTTTTGTTATCTGATGAAGATAATACCTGTATTCTACAGATGCTCCAAAACTAAAACCTGCTTGTGGCTGGTCAAAACTACCGAAACTACTACTTAACCGAGTTGTGTATGTCCATGAGCTCAAACCAATTCCTATTGATACGGCACTTTTTGCATTTATTCTCCGTTCATAAGCCAAAAAGTTTGCTGATCCTGGTATAAAAATACCAAAACTATAAACAGATATAGCATTTTTATTTCCAATAAGATTTTCTGATGTCAAGGCAGTAGATGTTTTTTTTTCATTGCTCTCATTGTTTGGGACATCATTACTGTGGGTATTTGCCACGGGCTGGCTTACCACTCGTTCTTCTTTTGTAATTTTTTCTATGTCTAAAAAATTAACTACAAAGATACTTCCATCATTGGCTTTTACTTTCAGTGTTTTTTGGGGAATTTCTTCTACAATAACACCTTTCATAATACTCCCATTTTTGGAATAGATAACCTCATCCATAACAAGATGTGTCTTGGTAGTGTTTTCTTTGGTAATTTTATCTACATCAGAAAAATTAACCACAAAGATACTTCCATCATTGGATTTTATTTTCAGTGTTTTTTGTGGGATTTTTTCTACAATAATACCTTTCATAATACTCCCATTTTTGGAATGGACAACCTCATTCATAAAAAGATGAGGTTTGCTGGTACTTTCTTCTTTGGTAATTTTGTCTATATCCAGAAAATTAACCACAAAGATACTTCCATCTTTTGTTTTTATTTTCAGTGTTTTTTGTGGGATTTCTTCTACAATAACACCTCTAATAATACTCCCATTTTTGGCATAGATAACCTCGTCCATATTTTGGGCATGTATGTAAAAAGTAATCATGTATAGCATTCCTATCAGACATGTTACTTTTTTTAATTCAATCCAAAGTATCAGAAAACGAAAACTTTGGGACATTAAAAATATACTTTTGAGCATTTGCTTTAAAAAATTAAGTTGATAATAAATAAAGGTGGGTTCTAAAAATTCATTTTTTAAATATTGCAAATTAAAAATTACCAAGAACCCATTTTGGATTTTTAATTTGAAAAATAATATAATAATTTAAAATAATTAGATTATTTTTCAAATTAAAAATCC
>JASGCU010000131.1 GCA_030053935.1 Chitinophagaceae bacterium | reverse complement strand
AAAACGAAGTATTGGTCAGCTTTGGTAACCACTAATATTCTCGTAATGGAATCCGCAGCATAGTATTCATCATTTCCTCTTTGCTTGGCGGTAATGCCGACAGTTCCTACGTTTCTTACCGTGACTAAATAGTCGGGATCAAGGGTAATAATAGAATTATTGGACAAAGAAACCTGCACATCTAATCCCGAAAGAGAATAAGGATTTATAAAAAAAGGAGTAGATTCATAATTTTTATGAGGAATGGGATTGAAAACAATACTCTGCTTCCGTTTCACGGTAAAGGTTTGAGAAACGGGAGGAGCGGGATTAAATGCACTATCTCCATCTTGCAAAGCAGTAATAGTATAGATTCCCGGTTCTCTTATTATATAAGGATTTCTCGTGAGAGAATATTGACTCGCTCCCAAAACATATTGTACGGGGAGGGATGAAGAAGCCGTAGCTGTGAGCATTATTACTACGCTGTCTTGGAAAGATTGAAGAGTATCATTTGGTATTTCTGCAAAATCAATGGTTTGATTCGTTTTGTTTGCATCTACTACGGTAAGATATTGAAAGCTGCTCGCTGTTTCATAATTTTCATTTCCCGATTGAAGGGCTTCTATCAGAATAACACCTGCTGTTTTTATAGTGAGCGTATTTGCATTTACCACAACAGAATGACCGCTCACTCGGAGAGAAATGGGCAAAGAACTGGAAGCAGAAGCATCAAGAACAACAATACTATCCGCATGTCCAAGAGTTCGGAGGCTCAGAGGATGAAAAGTAATACTTTGTCTTGCTTTTTTGATGGTGAGAATGTGTGTGGTATGAGTAGGAAAAAATTCAGTATTTCCATTGCTAAAAGCCACAATAGAAGCGGTTCCTACCCCATGTATGCTCACTGTATTATTTTGAATAGTAATATTGGTATGTGCAGAAGAATAAGAAACGGGAAGAGAGCTACTACTTCTTGATTGAAGCACAAATGGAAGATCCCTATATGTTTTTTCAGATATTTTAAAGAAAGTTATTTTTTGAGGGAATTTGACAGTCAGGGATTGAGAAACAGAATCTGCAGGACGAATATCTAAATTTCCATTTTGAAAGGCAGTAGCAGTGAAAGTTCCTGTTTGGAAAATAATAACGGTGTTAGATTGAAGAGATGTGTAATTCCTATTCGATAGAGAAAACTGAATGGGAAGCAAAAAATTACTATAAGCATTCAAAACAAAAGGGACCCCGATAGTTTGTGTAGGAATGGTTGGAAAAGTAATAGTTTGAGGAGCTTTTTTAAGTTTCAGAAGTTGTTGTATAGGATAGGCTGCGTAGTATAGAGCATTTCCTGTTTGAACAGCAATAATGTTTGTTTCCCCTGCTCCGACTATGGTTACAGTATTTCCAATGACATTGGCTACATTGGTATTGGCAGAAAGAAAAAATACAGGTAAGTTTGAGGTAGCAGTAGCAGAAATGGTAAAGGGAGCATCTCCAAAAGTTTTTTCTGCAAGGGGATGAAAAGTAATCGATTGAAAAAATACTCTATTTTGAATATCTACGGTTTGTTCCATAGCCCAAGATCCTCCGGTAAGTCCTTGATCTATTGCTTGCATAGCCCAAACATATGTTCCATTGGGGATATTTTCTAATTTATAGATATTTCCCTGTATCATTCCTCTTTCTGATATTTTTCTATATCCATCATCTAAGTGTGATTGAGCAGAACGAATACTATTTTTATTTGTAGAAGTGCCAAAATACATATTATAATCTATCCCATTGTACGCTTTGTGAGAAAGGGAGTCCACTAATTGAGCATCTTGAGAATTTTGCCATACAAAAGCCACTTTTCCTGCTCCATACACAGAGGCAATGAGTCCATTTACTTGCTCAGGAGGAGTATTTTTTATTGCAGAATTGTTAAGATATATTTTTGTGCTTAATTTGTTTGGAATCATTATGTCTAAATCACCGTCATTATCAATATCTCCGAAACTATTATGTGTTTTATTTGTATTTGTATAACCATTTTCGTATGAATGAGTTTCAAAGTAATGTATATCTTCAAAATTAAAAACTTGTTTATCGCTGTCATCTATCAATCTACTAGAAGTAAAAAAATAAGAACAAAGTTTATAATCATTTTGTAAAGAAAAACAAGCATCCCCAGAATAAATAGAATTTGTAGTTTGATTATCATATTCTCCCGATAAACAAAGGGGTTCGTTTCTGTTTTTTGAAATAAAATCTTGAACCGTCACTTGTCCTATTTGAAACAAATCTCGGCCCCCATTATTATTAAAGTCTCCAAAAGAAGTGCTTCCATACACATTTTTTCCATGTTCTTTTATAATTTTTGAAAAAGAAACTCCTCCTTTATTTTCTAAGAGTAAAGAATATCTATATCCCGTTTTGAGTACGGACTTATTCTTAATAACATCATAAAAATAAGAATAATTAGGACTGGGTATGTAGTATTTGTAATAATGATTATTTAAATGAAACATAATACGGTTTGTTTGCAGTGAAATATTATTGGTATAAGGGGCCAAAGAGGTAATATCTATTTCTAAATAATAGGGATTAATCCCTTCTTCTGCAAAGTATGCCGATACATATATATCTAAAAAACCATCATTATTGTAATCTACAAAAGAAACATTTCCAAAATCAAATTTATAATACGTATAATGAAAGAAAGAAGAAAATCCTGATGTTCCTTTGTTTTCATACAATATGATATTTTTGTTATTAGAAACTAAAAGGTCTAAATCTGCATCGTTATCATAATCTCCAAAGGCAGCATAGCCATTGGCTATAGATATAAAAGTTCCGTCGGGAAATACATTGGTAAATCCGGACGTCCTATCATTTCTATAAAGACGAGAATGGTGAGCGTACCCCCCCCCAATAAAAATATCTATATCTCCATCGTTGTCGTAGTCACCTGTAGCTATATTTCCATTTTCTTGGGAGAAAATATTATGTGCTGTATTTTCTGTAAAGCCAGCAGCATTGCCATTATATAAAAAACCCGTTGGTGTCCAACCACTACTTGTTCTGCCTGAAATAAAAACATCCTGAATCCCATCATTATTAAAATCACTCAGAGCATTGATACTATTGGAAACCCCTTCTAATCCTACATCTACACCTTGATTTATACGAGAATTCTGATTGTAAAAGATAGAAGATTGTATTGGAGTAGATAGCTGCGCTCCGGCAAAGAGAACATCTAAATCCTTATCATTATCAGCATCAAAAAAATTGGCAGTACCAAAGCCGAGTGAATGAATGGTATCTACAGAAAGAGAAAAAGCATTGAGGGTTTGAAAAGTATTAATTACAGGATTACTTTGTCCAGGAAAATGAGGAATAGATATTCGGTAAAAATACTGCGTATTTACCAATAGATTTTTTACTGTATAAAAAGTATCTGTGGTAGTATATGCTTCATACAAAGAAAAATTTTTATCTGTAGAAATATGTATCTCATACGTTTGTATATTTTTTATTTTTGACCAAGAAGCAGTAAAACTAGTACTACCAATCTCTTTTGCCGGGTAATTATGGATAGAAGCATATATTTTTGTAATGGACTTACTTGTCGCTTTTCTTGTATCTGTTGCGAATACACTCCAATAATAGAGACCTGGTAATAATGTAAGAGAAGCAGAGGTGGAATGGGTCCTTATTCCTCCAAAAGAATGAGGGGATTCATTCTTTGTAATCAAAAGATTATAAGATAACCCTGGCGAAGGGGTTTCTGCATCTGAAACGGGAGACCAAGAAAAGAGGATTTCTCCGTTTTCTGATGCACTTGCATCTAACCCTTGAGGAGTATTGGGAGAATTATTTCCCACGGTTATTTTATTTTCATAAAAATGTCCTATTTCGGAGAAAAATAAATCCATATCCCCATCAGAATCAAAGTCCGTAACCACATGTTGGGTAATATTAAGAATACTCGTTATCTCTGCAAAAGCAGTATTGTTATTTTTATATATTTTGAGAGTAGGAATTGCATTTTCTGTTCCTGAAATAATAAGGTCAGCAAAGCCATCATTATCTATATCTGCCCAAGAACTTTGGTAGTTGATAAAGTTAGAAATAGGTATTGTAGAAAATCCTGTTTCATTCTTTTTATAAAGAATATTGGAAACAAAAAAATCTAAATCTCCATCAGCATCAAAGTCAATAAGGTTGGGAGTTCCTGTTGTGGTT
>JASGCU010000130.1 GCA_030053935.1 Chitinophagaceae bacterium | reverse complement strand
GCTTACATACTATCTCGCAAAATAACATATAGAAAAAGAGAGCATCTGTAAAAAGGCACTCTCTTTTTTATTTGTTATTGCATACAAAAACCATTCATAATTCATAACTATTAAGAAAGTTTTTTATGGAACAAGACATTTCTTTTTATGCCATGAAATTTGCTTCGTTTTAAAGCAGAATTTTTAAAGAATGTATGAAAGGCTTCCTCTGTAAGTTCTTCCCAATCTGATTTTTTCATCTGAAAGAAAATATCCGAGTATTCAAAAGCAGGATCTGTGTTTTTGGTAGAGAATCTATTCCAAGGGCATACATCTTGACAAATATCGCATCCAAAAATCCAATTTTCAAACTTCCCTTTCATTTCCACAGGTATCTCTCCCTTCATTTCTATGGTAAAATAGGAAATACAACGAGAAGCATCTACTATATAAGGAATTGGAATAGCTTGGGTAGGGCAAGCATCCATACAGCGGGTGCAGGTTCCACAATAATCTTTTATAGGTCCGTCTGCTTCCAAATCCATATCGCTGATGAGTTCTGCTAAGAAAAAAAAACTTCCTTTTTGTTTGTTTATCAGAAGGGAATTTTTTCCAATCCACCCTAATCCCGCTTTCTTTGCCCATGCCCTTTCATGCACGGGAGCGGAGTCCACAAAAGAACGTCCCTCCAAATTGCCTATTTCTTTTTTTATTCGGTCTACAAAAGTAGTGAGTTTTCTCTTGATTATAAAATGGTAGTCTTCTTTGCTATAGGCATATTTAGAAACTTTATATTCGTCTTCCAAAGCAATGGTTTTTTCGGGATAATAATTATACATCAAAGAAATAACAGACCGCGCTCCCTCTACTAACTTTCGGGGGTCCATTCTTTTGTCAAAATTTTTTTCTAAATACTTCATATCCGAGTGAAAGTTATTTTTTAGCCACCTCTCAAAACGAGGGGCTTCTTCTTCTAAAAACTCCGCTTTGGAGATACCACAAAAGCTAAATCCTAAATCCATAGCAATTTTTTTTATGTGAGTACTCTTTTCTTTTGTGCTGAAAAACATTTGGTGTATTTGATATGTTGAATAATAAGGGAGAATAGGTTTGTTTGCTAATCAATAAACCCTATTTCGTCTTTTGAGGAGAATCGCATCAAGAAATGGCTGGCATCAGATACAGACATTTCCCTATGGATTATTTTGAAAAGCACCTCACTGATAGGGCATCTGATTTTGTAATACTTGGATAGGGCAATAATGGTATCTATTGTTTTTACCCCTTCGGCTACCTCATGGATAGACCCAATAATATCTTCTATTTTTTCGCCCTTTGCAAGACGTACTCCCACGGTAAAGTTTCTACTCGTAGTGCTTGAGCAAGTAGCAATAATATCTCCTACTCCCGCTAAACCCATAAAGGATTTAGTATTTGCTCCCATTACCTTGCCTATATACATCATCTCCACTAATCCCCTGCTTATGAGGGATGCTTTTGCATTTTCTCCAAAAGAAAGTCCATATATGAGACCTGCTCCTATGGCTATGATATTTTTCAGAGAGCCGCAGAGTTCTACTCCCAATAAATCCTTGTTTCCAAATACTATAAATGTATCGTTTTTAAGAATTTGTATTCCCTCTGTAATGACTTCGTCAAAATGGCTCGCTATAACGGATGCGGCGGGAAGTTTTTGTTGCATCTCTTTGGCAAGATTGGGACCGGATAAGCATCCTATCCTTACCACAGAAGTTTCCTCCGTAATCACCTCACTCATTGTCTTTATCTGATGACGGCTCAGGATATCATTTTTTTTAAATTCTTTTTTGGATTGCATTGTATCAAAACCCTTTGTGCCGTGTATCAGTATATGGTAGGGTTTTAAGAAAGGACTCATTTTCCTTACGCTATCCCTAAAATGTAAGGAAGGAATAATAGGAAAAATAGTAGAACATTCCCCTAAAACATACTGAATATTAGTGGTGATTATTATATTTTTATGAAGGGTTTGTGAGCGGGCTTGCTCCAATTCATTTTGTCTTTCTTGGTTTCGTGCATAGAGGAATACTTTTCGTTTTTTTGCAATAATATTGGCAATAACTATTCCAAAGCTTCCCGTTCCAATTACGCCAACAGGGTTATTATTATACATATTGCTCCATTTCATAACCCTTCATTCTATTATGATAATAATATAAGAGAGACATATCTTGCGTAGTTATATTTCCTTGTTTATTCTTTAGTACAGGTCTGTTTATGTGATACAGCCCGCAATTATAGATACCATGATTAATAATATCATCGGGTGTTTTTTTTAAATAATCTGAATACTGTATTTCATTATTTGTACTCATTATATGTTGTAGAAGAGAGATAATTTTTTCTCTAAAAAAGTCATACTCTATCACTAAATCATCTTCGTTGAGGCGCAAAAGGTCATAGACATCTAAATTTTGGTTTCGTTTTTTAATAATTTCGTAAGCAAGGAAGGCTACTAAATGACTGGAAAAAATAGTATTATTTTTGTGATATTCTTGGACGATTTTTTTAGAGAGCAATAAGGCATATTGGTTTTCCCTTTGGGCATTAAAAATCATCTCTTTCTGAAATAAAAAATAATCTTTTATATCAATAGTATTCCCCTGTTTATCAATACTATTTCCTTGTTTATCAATATAGTTGCCAAAGACATCTATTGGTTTACAAATATTTACGGATATATCCGAACCCTTCGTAAAAAATTTCAAAATGAACTTGAGAATTTTATAAGAGGTAGAAAATTCATCCTCCTCTTTATAAAAAGATTCCTTTGCATGCTGGGAAAGATATTCTTTTATAAGAGTAGGGGCTTCCAAGACAAAGTGGTAATTGATTACCACAGGGACAATAAAGATTTTGCGTGGTTTTTGATCTGAACTTAGAGATTCTTCTATAAGTTCCCTTTGGGCAATGAGAGTGGTGCTTAAAAGCCCCAGCTTGAGGTTTTCTTCTATTGCTCCTGAGCGAGAGCGAGTTCCGCCAGGGAAGAATAAATTATGACATCCGTATTTGATAATTTCTTTAGAATACATTTTGAGTGCCTCTAAATAATGGATATTTTTTTTTCGTCTATCCACTTTAAATGCTCCTAAGCTGTTCATAAAATAAGCAAAGATTTTCATATTAAAAAGATTGAGCCCCGCTCCATAAATAAAAGGGGGCAATCCCAGATACTGAATTACCCAACCAATTAAGGCAGAATCTAAATTACTAAAATGTGTCGGCACCATAACAATTGTACCCATAGTAGAAAGTTCTCGTAAGGATTCTACCTCTCCTGAAACAATAATTTTATCTCCCAAATCTAATTGTTTGCTAAAGAGAGAGAAGAACCCTTTTACCCTCACTGCATTCAGCAATCGGGCAAAGCCAAAGGTAGCTACCCGCTTCGCAAACTGATAATGGCTGTTCTGAAAGTCCCCCGAAATTTCATTCACATACCTTTTTATAATACTTTCCTGTATCTCCCTATCTATTTTTTCCTGTACTTCAAGCGGCAAAGACGAACTTTCCTCTATTTTTTTCTTCACATTTTGCCAAAAAAAAGTATCGTCTAAGGGGTCTATCTTCCACTTATTCCTTTTGATACGAAGGAGTTCACGGTTACAGGTTACTAATATCTCATCTCGCATTGGACGAACCCTTTCCTTGTCATTATTAAGAACTTGTAACGTCTGGTCTATAACTTTTTGATTAAATTCTTTTCTATTTCTACTCAACTGCACTATTGCCCAATCATTACTTTTAGGAATTACTTTATTGTATATTCTTTTTGCCATTCAGTTATGTATAATTAAAAAATGATAATACTCTTTTTGATAATTACAAAATTACACAAAATACTATATTTTCTATTTTTGTTTCCATAAAGAATATAAAATATGGTTTTTTCAAAAATATAACTTGGTTTGATTAGTTATTTTGGATACTTGTATGTGATTTCATTTCTGTAGACATATGTATGGGAAATGGTTGATTCCACTCTGAAAATCCTCTTTTACAAAAATGTTCAGTTTCAAACTACAAATAAAAAGGTGCGTAGCACCGAAGTATTGGTAGAAGCTGGGGGAGGTCAAAAAACGATTCTCCTTTGCTTGCGGTTATGAAAGAATGTATCACCGTGATTTTTGGAAGATGAGTAAGATGAGACCGTTGCGAATTAAAAACGTAAAAAACGAATATTTTATTTCACGAATAT
>JASGCU010000129.1 GCA_030053935.1 Chitinophagaceae bacterium | reverse complement strand
TGGTCCTTCTAATTTTAGTACTTCTGTTTTAATTTTTTCTTCTATCATTTTTTATAAAAAATCGGATACTATTTTTTGTAAATTATCTCCAGCGAGGTTATTTTCTTCTAAATGCCATCTTTGGTTTCCATATTTTCCAGATAAGTACCCTTTTATATAAAGAGGTAAGAATGATATTTTTGTTTCCATTTTTCCTAATACATGCTTTGGTATCATTTCATTTAATCCGCCAGGTTCGTAATGTTCTTCAATAGTTATAAGTTTTTTTGTTTTTTGGATGTTTTCTATTAATTCTGTGGGGATATTTTGAAAGGGGAATATACTTACTATCCATATTTCTGCGTCTTCTTGTATACTTTTATGTTCAAATATATTTCCTAATACGGGTCCTGTTCCTATAATCACTGCTTTGTGTCCATCTTTAATTTTTCTCCATTGAGAAAAAGGAGGTATTGGGTATGGTATTTTAGCAGCTGTGTTAAGTCGTAAGTAATGTGGGCATTGTTCTTGTAGCATTTGCATTACGGCTTCTTCTACATCAGATGCGATAAATGGTATACATATTTTCATGTTTGGCATAAGCCTCATTGCGCCAATATCTTCGGGGTTATGGTGTGTGTGTCCCATAATACCGTATCCAAATCCGCCGCCATTACCTACTAGGTTCACGTGGAGTTTATGAAGACAAATGTCGTTTCTTATCTGCTCGTAAGGTCGTAGTGTGATAAATGGAGCGATACTGTATGCCCATGGAATAAAACCTTCTTTTGATAAAGCGGCGGCTACCGATATCATATTTTGCTCTGCAACCCCTGCGTTAATAAATTTTTCTCCAAATACTTCTTGTACTTTTTCTAAAGCCATAAACCCTAAATCACCTGTTAAAAACACCTGATTTTCTATTGTATGAAAATGCTTTACTATAGCTTGTGCGAATTCTACTCTCATAATAAGATATTTAATTTGTATTCTTGCTCAATTACTTGCATTATTTCTTCAAATTGATTTTCTTGGAATGGTAGGTAATGGCATTCTAGTGTATTTGCTTTTCCATTCCATCCGTTTCCTTTCACGGTATTGCATATAATAGCAGTTGGTTTTTTTATATGGTATTTTGTAGATTCTGCTAAAGCATTAAAGTTATGCCCTTCTGTTTCCCATACTTCGAATCCAAAGGCTTTGCATTTATCCGCAAGAGAAAAGGGATTCATAACTTTTTTAGTTGTTCCGAATCCTTGTAGGTTATTTTTATCTATAAACCATAGAAGGTTGTTTAGGTTATGGTGTGTGATAAATTGTGCTGCTTCCCATGTGCTGCCTTCGTTTAATTCTCCATCTGAAGTAAGGCAATAGATTATGTCTTTTGATTTTTTAAATTTTTTAGAGAGAGCTAATCCTGCTGCGATGCTCAGTCCATGTCCTAAGCTTCCTGTGGCAAAAAGAATTTTGTCTATTTTTCCTGCGGGTGGATGTGCGGGAAAATAAGTAGCGTTTTCATAAAAAGTGTTCACTGCTTTTTCGGTAATAATTTCTTTTTCTGTTAAGACGCTGTAAAGTGCGGCGGCGGCATGTCCTTTTGATAGAACAAATTCATCGGTCTCTTTCATAAGATGAAAGAATATAAATACTAATATTTCAGAGCAAGAGAGTGAAGAACCTATATGTCCTGCATTTGCTTTTTTATAGAGAGCAAGGAATCTTTTTTTTACAAAAAAATTTTTTTCTACTAAGTAATTATGAGTTTTTTTCGGTAACATGAATATTTTTAGATACAGTTTTTAAGAAAGTAATGTATTATTTTCTTTTTCTAAGAGTGCTAAATGTTCTTCTACTTGACGGGTAGTTTCGGTGTGGATATTGTCTTTCCTACTACTTCTTGGGTACTTTTAAAATCGATGAATGCCATATTATTATTCGTTTTCGTTAATCATTCTTTGAAAATAAATCTTCTGCATCCTTTTCATCACTATATTTTACAAAGCAGCCATCTTGTAATTCTAATGCTTTTAACGTTATTTTAATATTGTCAAACTTTTGCTTATTATTTCCTCCCGTAAAAAGATAGTATTGTTTTTTTTCTATTGTTATGGTAGAATATGGTTTGGTACCTTGCTCGTGAAAAAGTTTTATTTTTGGTAATAGATTATCAAGACCTCCAAAATCTAGTTCCATAAGTTTTTGTATTACTTGTGTATACATTTTTGTAAAATTATTATCTCTTATTTGTGTACCAAGTAAGTTTATATACTCTATTTTTTTCGATGTAGGATCCTCTGCCTCAAAAATATTTATTTCTCCTGTATTGCTTTCTCTGTTTCTATCGGGACACTCCCATACCTGTAGGAATATGCTCGTTAGATACTCACATCTTTGTTCTATTTCCTCTATTCCCCATTTTTCATTCTTCGTTATATTTCTGGTTATAGAAAACGAACTGTCTGTGTATATATCTTTTTTTTTGGCAAAAGTGTTATTACCGAGTTCGGGATTGTTTCCGGTAAGGGTAAGATTTCCTATGGTATGGATACGTTGTTCTTTTATTTGTTTACAAATGTCTTCTCCTAAATCTTCTATCCATCCTGTATTGGTGGTGGTTTGAGGAAAAATATGTTCTACTGTAATATTATTGTCTATCTGAACTTTTTCTTTTTGTTCGTGGTACTCTATTCTTTTTAAAATATACTTTATATTATTACTGTTGTACATATCTTTGCTTTTGATACTTTCTATGATTTCTTCATTTCGTGGAAATTTCCATGTACCTGTGGGTAACAAAAGAGTACGTTCAAGAGAGTCAATATAACTATCTTGTTTTACTTGTTTTATTTTGGAACACAGGGAAGCAAAAATTTTATTGAGTGCATTAGTTGGTAATCCTATTATAGCACGTCTTATGCAGAAAGATTGCATCAACTCCAATACTCCTATAAAGATATTTTTATCAATATTCTTTGCTCCGTAATCAGAATACACTTTCATTAAAAAAGGATAGGAAACAGTTATTTCTATTTCTTTTATATACTCTAAATGGATACGAATGTCTGTATCTGTTTCTTTTTCAGGGTTTAGTATTTTTTTATAGTATTCGGATAGGTCTTTTATTTCTGTAAGGTTTTCTTCTATGTTTTCTATTTTACCATTGACAAAAGGGAATTTTTTTTTAAATTCAGAATATACCTTATCTTTATTGGGAATACTTTCATTCTGATAAATAAGATAATCTCTTATAAAATCTGAAGTCTTCGATGGATTTTTATTGTCTTTTGTATCACGAGTATTTTCTTCTATGGGAAGCCAATAATTTGTATATAATTCATTTTGTTTTTCTGGAGGTAGTCGCATAAGAATGTAATTTCGGATAAGGTCTGCTTGTGAAAGGTCAAGCCCTGTGGAATTCATACTTTCAAATATCCTTTGGGGATCATCTTCTTTTCCTAACCTTATTTCTACAAACCAAAGTTTATCCAAACCTTCTATTACCTTCTCATAACTATCAACAGTTATATTTTCTTGAAAATAATTAAAGTTTTTTATTATATTAGAAGTATCATCTCCCTTTTCTGTTGTATTTTCTTCTAAAAGAGATTTAATTGCCTCATCATTATTTTCTGTAGGTCGGAGCTTTAATTTTTCTGTTTTAGAATTAGAATTTGTATTAAACAGAAAAGATTCTATTGTTGATTTCTGGTTAACCTTCTCTTTTGTGCAAAGGCGATACAGAGCTATGTATATAAGAGTGAGAGTGGTAATTCTTTGTTGCCCATCTATAATGACAAACTCTGTTAATGTATTAGTAGTAGATAGTTTTTCATTTCTATAAATAATACTTCCAATGAAATGTGCAGAGATTGTTGTATCAGAAGCTATGTTAATAATATCATCCAAGAGCTGTTTGCAATGTTCTTCTTTCCAATCATAATTTCTTTGGTAAACAGGAATAATAAATTGTGTTGTTGGATTTCGTAAAAAAGTAATTACCTGGTTTTCTTCTGCTTTCATTTTTAGTAAATAATTATGTGTTTATATTTTTTTCTAAGAGTGCTAAATGTTCTTCTACTTGACGGGTAGTTTCGGTGTGGATATTGTCTTTCCTACTACTTCTTGGGTACTTTTAAAATCGATGAATGCCATTTGTTTTGTATTGAGTGTATTGGTAAACAAAAAAATATATAAAAAGAGCATTTTTAAAAATTAGTTTTTATATTTTCTTTAGTCTCTTTT
>JASGCU010000128.1 GCA_030053935.1 Chitinophagaceae bacterium | reverse complement strand
GCTCTCTTTTTTTTTATAATCTTATACTTCTCTCACCTTAGGCAAATATATAATTAAAAATTCATACCTTTCCCTTTTACATATTACATACACTTTTTGAATATAATGTTTGCGTAAATGGGGATGAATAATTAATATTTTTTATCTCCTATATACAAAATACAATATATTCATCTATGAGTGGTAGATTGAATTTTTTACTACTCAGGGTTAGGAGTTTTCTTGCAAATTATATATACACAAATATAAACAAAGTCATTGGTGATACAGAAAGAAGAGTCACTCTTGCGTAGTTTTTCTAAAAATGAGCGGTTGAGCAGTAAGAAAGAAATAGATGAGACGTTTAAAAATGGGATTACGTTTTCGCAGTATCCGTTTTTAGTGAAATATATTGATGGGAAGGGTGGTACTATTTCTCGGGTGCTGTTTTCTATTCCTAAAAAGAAAGTGAGAAAAGCAGTGGATAGGAATACAATAAGACGAAGGATGAGAGAGGCGTATCGCTTACATAAGCAAATTCTGTTGCAGGCAAAAAATAATTATGCAATAGTTTTTATGTATATATCTGATAAGATACTGCCTTTTGCTTTGATTGAAGAAAAAACTATTTTGTCTCTGAAGCGTCTGTCAGCAGTGGGGCAAGGTATAAAAGAGAGAGACAAGTTTAGAAATTGAGAAGGATATTATAAAAAAATCCTTCGGAAGAGTAGCCCGCTTGTATTCCTACATCTAATAATAAAGGCAAATAGTTAAAAACATTGAGGTTGGAGGTGAGTTCTATGCCCGTACTATAAAATTTTTGTGAGGGGAAATTGAAAAACCTTTCGCCATAGCCATAATCAAAAAAAATATTTGCTTTTATTCTTTGAAAATATACTATTCTGTGTATTTCAAAATCCGGATGCGTTAGAGGAAGAGCGTAATTTATTGAGGCAAGGGAGAGTTGTTGATACCTCGTATAACTTATCCCTCGTGTAAAACCAATAGATGTAGGGAAAACATAACCATCATCTCGTATTTTTTGCTGTTGAAAACCCGCAGTGAGTAATACAGAATGATGTTTCCACAAACTTGGCAAAAATATTCCCCCTTGTAATCCTAGTATCCACACTTTATTATCTACAGAATGCCTTTGTGAAACACTGATGTACTGCCCAAATTTGCTATTTATATCTCGTTTGCTTTGTTTTAATAATCTTTGAAAACGAAGTGAATAACCTACGTAGGTTAAGTAATTTTGAGAAAAGTAGGTAGTATTCACAATCCCTCCTATACCCGAAAAAACAATGGAGGTGTTATAGCTGTTATGAGTTATGTTGTAAGGAAGAGTAATAGATATCTGTGGAATTGTCTCTCTCCAATAATGAGTTATGCTACTATCTGCAAGTATCTTTTCGGTTGGACGACGTTCTCCATATTTTAGGGATAAACCGATGATAGGATGCCAAGCATACCAAAAAAAAGAATTCAAAACACTATGAGTTTTTTCACCATAGTCATATATATAAGAAATGGAAAGTTGAGAACGACTCAGAACATCTTTAGATACCATTCCGAGTTCTAATCTTGTTCCTAATAAAAACGGAGAAGATACTCCTGCAAATCCCCAAGATACGGGATTGAAAAAGTGCTTCCATTTTTGATATTTTTTGGCTGTAAGATTCACTTTCGGTGTGTCATGGGGAATATAATATTTTTGTTCTTGGGTTACTAATGGTTCATAATATTTGAAGTCCTTTTGTTCCACTTTCTCTAAAGGAATCCAAGCATCGGGGTTTATTTTTGCGGAAACAATATTATGCCCATCTTTACTAAAATCGTTATAAAAAATGGTTTCGTTTGAACTGATATGGGGATTATATGCTCCTAAACGAGCAGAGGTCACTTGGTATTTTTTTTTATTTTTTCTTTCAATAGCATAAATATTGTCAATGCCACTGTAAGAGGAGCTGTAAAAAAGATAATTATCCGACATAATGGGATTTCCGAATACTTCTTCTTTTCCTGAATGGTATATTTCTTCTGCTTCCGTTTGTATATCAATGCTGACAATGTATTTTTCTCCATCTTTTTGCTTGAGAGAGGTAATATACTTTCCATCATTAGAAAATTGTGGCATGCTGTAAAAATAATTTTGCTTGTTCAAAAATGTTTTGAGCATTTTTCCTGTTTGTGCATCTAATATCAAGAGGGTATGCTTTCCTGCAATATCAGTTTCTGTGGTTACGACTTGTGTAGCATCGGGAGAAAGAGCGGCTCCGGCGTATTTACTTTTTTTGGTAAGTTGTTTTGCTTTTTTGGTTTCCATATCAAAAAGCATGATTACCCCATAACTTTCAATATTCCATCGCGGATGATAGCGAAATTCATTCCATACTACTTTATTTTTTTGAGATGAAAGATAACCTGTAGAGTTGTAAATACCTAATTGATAGAGAATCTCTTCTTTGCCTGATGTGGGTTTTATTTTTACTAATGTTAATATATCTCCCAATCCCGATTTCAAAGCGATGATATCTCCATTGGTTAAGAGCTGCGGATATTCATAGTCCGTATAGATACTATTTTTTTTTCTCTTCGTTATTGTTTGCGTGGGAGTAAGGGCAATTCCATCTATCTGTTTTTTATACAAGGTGGTAAGTTCTTCTGTCATTGCTTCGTAATGTTGGATAATATTTTTTCCCGTTTCTTTTTTCATTGCTCTTGAAAAAGACCTGAGATGTATTGGTTTTTGCAGATGCTGTATAACATTTCCCCATATATTTTCTCCATATTTTCGTCTCATATAAGATGTGTATAAATAACCCGTCAGGTAATGATTGGGTATCATATCTTTATAAGAACGAAGGTATTGTTTGGAATAAGGGAATGGTTTTTTATCCAAAAGATTTGCCCGATGAAGCAATTGAAATTCGGGAATTCTGCCACGTCCCGACAGGGAAAGAGCGGTTTCTGTTCCTACCGCATCGCCTTCCAAAAACCACTGCGGAAGTAATACAGATGTGATAAGAGACCATCCTAACTCTCCCATAATTATATGAAAAAAATTACCCCGCATCTGCTCATACTGTACAACGTGCCTGTATTCGTGTATTGCTAAGAGCTTCAGCCAATCATTACTTCCTAAAAATCTATAATCTTGTGGAGGTGTAGTGAAAAATTCTGATCTTCTTGGGAATAGGGAAACGAACCCATTGGAAATAAAATTTCTATTTTGTAAAATAATAGAAATACGATTCGGTTTCTTTCTCAAAGAATGAGAAACAGGAGCGTGCATGGACTCTAAAAATTGTGTTATTTTGAGAGATTCTCGTTCAAATTCTTGAGGAAAAATAACCCGAAAATGCTCCGTTTCTACATTTTTCCACTTTACCCAAGGAGGATTTGTACTCGTCTGCCCAAAGGATACGAGAGTTGTTAAAAAAAGTATTCCAAATATGCATTCGGAAACAAAAGACCAACGATTACTCATAGATGCGAGAGATTTATTTTATTTAAAAATATTTTCTGCTTCTATTTTACTGCTATCATATACTCTTATTGCTATTACCTCTGCTTCTGCTGTTTTTATACCATCTGCAAAGAGAAAACAACTCAAAATGGTTTTTCTTTCTTTCACTTCTCGGACAGAAGCACGTAATTCTATAACAGAATCAAGCGGGGTGGGTTTCAAATATTTGACAAACAAACTCCCCGTAGCATAACGATATTCGGGATATGAGCCAAATGCTCTCTTTTCTCTTTTGTAAGCATCAGCAATTGCTGTTCCCATGCAATGGCAATCTATAAGGGTAGATATTATTCCTCCATTCAAAAGATTTTTCCAACCCGCATATTTCTTTTCGGGTTTCCAAATGCAAACTGATTCCTCTCCATTCCACATACTTTGGACATGTAAGCCGTCTTTATTTTGAGTGCCACAGCCAAAGCAAACATTCCCTTCCATATAATCTTGAAAATACATACTATTATGAATTATGAGTTGTATGGGTTATTTGATTGAAATAGGTATAGAAAAAAGAGAGTGTTAAATATAGATAAATTTATAAAAAAAATGTGTTGTGTATCTGTTTTTTATAAAATTACACTCTTGTAATAAGAATATCATACTCTTATCTCCATAATATACAAAATTTTTTCAAAGGTTCAGAATCTTATAAAAATATTCGAGAATAAGATTGGCAACCAATAATCCCAATCCGATAACCATAATCTCCGATTAGGGAACCATAATCTCCGATTAGGGAACCATAATCTCC
>JASGCU010000127.1 GCA_030053935.1 Chitinophagaceae bacterium | reverse complement strand
AAGCAGAACAAGAAAAAGCAAAAGCAGAACAAGAAAAAACAGAACAACAAAACAGAGCCGAAAGAGCAGAACAAGAAATAGCAAAACTCAAAGCAACATTAGATACACTAAAAAACAACCCTCTTAATAACATTTAGACTGGTGAAAAAAGATCTATATTGCACAAATTGATTTTATTTATTACAGACAAATTATTAAAAATATACTCACCATAATCATATTATTTTTTGGAAAAAGAAACAGTGAGCGGAAAGGTTATAGATACGAAGGTTTTAAAACGACTTTTTACATTTATCAAACCTTATAAAAAAAAATTCTATTTTTTAGTTTTTTTAACAGTGTCTTTAGCATTTATAGTGCCTGTAAGACCTATTATTATTCAATATATTCTAGACGTTCCTTTGGTAAAAGGGGATTATGAAGAACTCCTCATAGTGACTATTTTTTTGATATTCCTTCTTATAGTTTCCACTATTATGCAATATTATCATACTTATATATCAGGTTGGATAGGACAAAGTATTATCCACGATATGCGTATGAAAGTATTCTATCATTTACAAACATTTCGTTTAAAGTTTTTTGATAAGACCCCTATTGGACGTATTGTTACCCGAAATGTATCCGATGTAGAGACGCTTTCCGATGTTTTTAGTGAAGGAATTGCAGCAATAGTAGGAGATTTATTGCAGATAATAGTTATTTTGATAATAATGTTTGTCATCAGTTGGAAAATGACCCTGGTTTGTCTCTCTCTGTTCCCTCTTATGATTCTCAGTACCTATATATTTAAAGAAAAAGTTAAAAAATCTTTCAATGAAGTCCGAACTGCTGTTGCCAACCTCAACTCTTTTGTGCAAGAACATATTACGGGCATGGGTATAGTGCAGATTTTTAATAGTGAAGCAAGAGAATTTCATAAATTCCAAAAAATAAACGGAGAACATAAACGAGCAAATATTAAATCCGTCCTTTATTATTCCATATATTTCCCCGTAGCAGAGGTAATTCAGGCAATGGGCATAGGTCTTATTGTTTGGTACGGAGCAAGAAATGTTATAGATAATGAACTTACTATTGGAGTTTTGATTTCTTTTATAATGTATATACAAATGTTTTTTCGCCCCGTACGTATGATTGCAGATAGATTCAATACACTACAAATGGGAATTGTAAGCACGAAAAGAATTTTAGACCTCATAGATAATAAGGAAGACGTAATGGATAACGGAACTGAAGATATCCAAAACATACGTGGAATAATAGAGTTTAGAAATGTATCTTTTGCTTATAATAATGATGAATATGTATTGAAAGATATTAATATACAAATAAAGAGCGGTGAAACCATTGCTATTGTGGGCGCTACAGGTGCGGGAAAATCTTCAATTATAAATCTTCTCAACCGCTTTTATGAAATAAATAAAGGAACTATTTTTTTGGATGGAAAAGATATAAGAAACTACAAATTAGAATCACTCCGCAGGCATATAGGCTTGGTTCTGCAAGATGTATTTTTGTTTTCGGGGAGTATTTATTATAATATTACTTTGGGAGACAAGAGTATTAAGAGAGAAGAGGTATGGGAGGCTTGTGAACTCGTGGGAGCAAGTGAATTTATTGAAAAACTCCCTGGTGGGCTGGATTATGATGTTATGGAAAGAGGAGTCACCCTGTCTGTAGGACAGAGACAACTTATCTCTTTCGTCAGAGCCCTTGTTTATAATCCTCAAATTATTATTTTAGACGAAGCAACCTCATCAATAGATACAGAAACAGAGCAATTGATACAAAACGCTATATTCAAATTGATGAAAGGCAGAACTGCCATAGTTATTGCTCATCGGCTTTCTACCATTCAAAATGCTCATAAGATTATTGTATTAGATAAGGGATGTATAAAAGAAGAAGGAACTCACGAATCGCTTATGAAACAAGAAGGGTACTATCAGCACCTCTACAAATTAAATATAAAAGTATAACCCAATGCTCTGTTATTTCAAAGAATTATCTTTTGAATATCTAAGGCTAGAGATGAAAAATCCTCATTACTACCACTATACCGAGCAACAATATGAGATTCATATTTTTGTAAAGATTGAGAATATGCCTTATCGTAATACCATAGTAAAACCTCTGCTACCTTGTGCATTTCCCCTCTGAGTAGATGATACTTTGCTTTTGCAACAGCATCATTTCCCATTTTTTTTTGTATCTTATCTATTTTACCTGCTAATTCCTCTACCCCAAAATGTCCATATTCTCTTACTAAACGCTCTATTCTCACGGAAATATCTTGGGTAAATAAAAATCTTGGTGCTAATATCTTTTGCTTCCAAAAAGGTTCGGGTAGAGTCACTTCTCCTATCCTAATCGGTTCATCTTCTATCCAAATTCTTTTCTTCCTATCCAAAGAGAGCAGTTCAAAAAATAAATCATTCTGAAATTGCTCCGAAGTGGGCTGTGGTGCTTGCCCTAATCCTCCAAAAGCAGAACCTTTATGATGAGCAAGGGATTCTAAATCCAAAACCTGTTCCCCACGATTCTGTAAAGCATGCAAAAGCTCTGTCTTCCCCGAACCCGTCGCCCCCGTTAATACTAAAAGTGGGAGAGGTTCTTCTAATGTTTCTAATAGATAATGCCGAAATCCCTTGTATCCCCCTTGCAATAAAAAAACATCAAATCCATACATATCTAAAAGCCATCCCAAACTTTTAGAACGCATCCCTCCCCGCCAACAGTAGAGCAAACGCTCATTGCTTTCGTTTTGAGATTCCGAAAATTCTATAAAAGCACGCATTTTACTACCTGCAAACTCTAAGCCTTTTTTTATAGCTTCTTGCCTTCCTACTTGCTTATAGAGAGTACCCACTTCCGCTCTTTCTGTATCATCAAAAAGAGGCATATTGACAGCACCTAATATATGCCCCTGAGCAAATTCCATCGGAGAACGCACATCTAAAACGGGAACACCTCGCATCTTTTCTATAAATTTTTGAACAGATATTTCTTGCATTATGTAAGAGTATGTAATAAATAATGAATGGAAGGAATAATGAATAGTGTATTAACTTTCTATGGAAATATTTTTTTTTCTATTTGACTCTCAAAAAAAATCATACTTCATAATGAAAAAAACGGTTGCAATACTTTCTCCAAATAATCAGGGATTCGCACCGGTCTCCTTGATTCTTTGTGAACGAATACAAGCACCGTTTCCGCTGTATTGATGAGTTCTCCTTTCTCATTATACACTGCATAATGAAATACTATTTTCGCCTTTGGCATAGCAGGAATACTCACTTGTATCTGTAATACTTCATCATACAAAGCAGGTTTCAAATACTTGGCAGTATATTCTATCACGGGCATCAATACAGAATGCTCCATATCTTTATAAGCAATGCCCAAAGACCGAAGTGCCTCCACCCTTGCTACTTCATAATAAGACGCATAATGACCATAATAAACATAACCCATTTGGTCTGTCTCCGAATACCTTACCCGCACCTGTGTTTGAAATCCAAACATATACAATAGTTTTTGAAAAAAATGATGAATAGTGGTGAAAATTATATTGTGTGTGTTCCCCTCTCTTTTTTTGGAGAACTTTGTGGTATAGTGTTTGTTATTTTCAAAGTTTTACAAAAGATACAAAGTAAACAAAAAATACATAAATACAAATAACGTATCATTATTTCACTTTTACACGTATTGTAATCATACAATTGATACTTTCAAACACAAATATAGAGGTATTATCCATTCACTTTCCCACACTTTTTTGTAAAAGAGATTCCATTTCCGAAGTGCCTGTGTTCATTGCAAACTATATAATGCATAACCCTGCAAAATGGGTAGAGGATAAGTTTTATTTATAATGCAAATAAAAAAACAAGTTCTCCCTCACAAAAAAGGGGCTTTTTTTTGCTGTTGTTTTTATGAAAAATATTAAAAAAAGAAAGTATTTTTAATACTCAATAGTTATATAAAAATATTTTATAGTAGTTTACAAAAGTTTTAAAGTTTCAATTTTATAGTATTATTCAATGTATTTATTAATTTAATTTTTAATTTTTATGCTTAAATCAAGTAAAACAAGGTTGGTTATCTGTGGTGTAACAACTTTTTTATTAATAGCCACTTCGTGTTCTAAAAAAGCAGTGCCTACTGTGAGTCAATATCCGAACAGTAATGGGACAAGGAATAATACGGGTGCAACAAACAATGCAGGAGCAGGAAATAATAATGCAAATGCAGTGAGTAATGTTCCACCAACAACAAGGATTGTGACTCCATGCACAGAAGCTAAAAAAACAGATAATGATTTTTTTAGATCTTGTAATTCGGGTACATCTCCGAGCGAATCCTTTGCAAAACAATTA
>JASGCU010000126.1 GCA_030053935.1 Chitinophagaceae bacterium | reverse complement strand
TTCTAAATATTCTTTTCTTCTTTTCTTGTATTGTATATCCAATTAAAAAACTTACACAAAATGGGCGCTTCTCTGTACTAACCCCCCTCTATAAACACTAAACCACAATAATAACAAAACCAAATTCCGCCTACCTTATTGTAAAGAATCACATACAATCCGTTTTACTTATAACATATTAACGTATTTCCATACTCTACTTTTTATGCTTATACCTCAATAGATATATTATTGTTTATATTATTCTGTATAGAGATTGAATTAATTTTAAAAGTATTTTCTATAATAGGTTCTATAATTTACTATTTGGTGTTTCTTAAAAATTTGTTTTGCTGAAGTATTTAGGTTCATAAGATATATTAAGATTATTCATTTTTCCATTGACTGATTATTTCCACTGAATATGGTATTTGTAATATTATCAAAATATCTACTACCACTTTTACAATAGTATGTTTGTCAATGTGCTTGTGATTTACCTTTTCTATTTTTATGACAGTCGCGTCCATAACAATGGAAGCATTTAATTTTATCTTTTATCCAATGTAATTCACCTAAAGAATCATAGTATTCGGAAGTATTTATTATTTTATGGATTTGTATCATTTTTACAAGTTTAAATAAAAAAAATGAATATATACCAACAAAAATAACTAAAATAAATATTATGTTATTATTTTATTTTTCACCAATCTAAATGTTATTAAGAGGGGAAAACTTTATTTTTGTGATTTGTGAAATATATGAATAAGAAAGTATTTTTTTGATTCTACAATAGATCAAAAGAATATATTTACCAAAATAAAAAAGATGAAGCATACAGAGTTTTTTGATGGGGTGTGTATGAACATAAGTGAAGATATTACAAAAAAATACAGCACTTCTTTTGGTTTAGGTATATTATTATTGCCTAAAAAATACAGAAAGGGTATCTATGGAGTATATGCCTTTGTAAGGTTTGCAGATGAAATAGTGGATACTTTTTTTTATAAAGATGTGCATTTTTTGTTATCAGATTTTGTAAAAGAAACAGAACGGGCTTTAGAGCATACAATAAGTTTTAATCCTATACTCCATTCATTTCAATTAGTGGTAGATGAGTATGGGATAGAAAAAGAGCATATAAGGGCTTTCTTTTCGAGTATGGAAATGGATATACATAAAACAACGTATACCGAAGAGGAATATAAAAAATATATCTATGGTTCTGCGGAAGTAATAGGGCTTATGTGTCTCAAAGTATTTTGTGAAAAAGATATACAAAAATATAATTCTCTGGTATACGCAGCTCAAAAATTGGGGTCTGCTTTTCAAAAAATAAATTTCTTGCGAGATATAAAGAGTGATTTTTATGAACGCGGGAGAACCTATTTTCCAAATATAGAAGTAGAAAAACTTACTATTCATCAAAAAAAAGAAATAGAAAGAGATATAAACCAAGAATTTGAAATAGCATATAAAGGAATCCAAAATCTTCCATCCCAGGTAAGATACAGTGTTTTATTAGCATATAAGTATTATAAACTACTCCTTTTCAAGATACAAAAATCTACTCCCGCCGATATTCTAAACAAAAGGATTCGCATCTCAAATGCAATAAAGATATCTCTCTTTCTCAAAATATACTTCTATTCCTTATTAAAAAGATAACAGATGGGAGGTTTCGTTTTACAAAAAGATATACTATTAGAGCATATTATTGTAGCATTGATGTCTTGTCAGTATTCTTTTGCAGTATGGAGAAATCCTCTTGAAAAAACAATGCATGGATTTGCATCTCCACAGAGGATACCCCTAGAAAATCCTATTCATATAGAAGCATCAAAACCCTGTTTTATTTTTTCTCCTTTCTGTAAAGATGAAAACCACTATCCCTTTCAAATCTGTAACGATTTTTCTTTTCACATCAAAGAAGACAATACTATAGAAATAGAAGTATCTCCCGAACTGCCAACAGAAAAAAAAAACTTTTTTATGTCCGCCATCAAGAATGGAGAGGCAAAAAATATACATAGTTTTATCTCTTTCTATACAAATGAAACCGATGAAATATTTTTTAAACATAAAAAAAGTACTTCTCAAAAATATTACAAAAATATAGTGCAAAAAGGAATGGAATGTATTGAAAAAAAACATTTTCAAAAAGTAGTTCTTTCCCGGTTTGAGAAAATAAATACAACACAAGATTTTAACATATTCCCTTGCTTTACAGATCTATTATCAAAATACCCCTCTTGCTTTCTTTCTTTTGTAGGAATACCGCAACGTGGCTTATGGATAGGGGCAACCCCTGAAATTTTATTAACCACAGAAAAAAAAAAATGGTTTAAGACAGTTGCACTCGCAGGTACTCAAAAAATACCTCATGACTTTCTTTTAGAAAACATGGGATGGAAGCAAAAAGAAATAGAAGAACAAGCACTTGTCTCCCGATATATTGTAGATTGCTTTAAAAAAATACGATTAAGAGAATTCCAAGAAATAGGACCAAAAATTGTATCGGTAGGAAATATTGCACATATAAAAACAGAATTTTTAGTAGATATGCAAGAAACAAATTATATGAACTTAGCAAGTATAATGCTACCTCTCCTTCACCCTACTTCTGCTGTATGTGGGATGCCATTAGATACTTCCATCAAATTTATACAAGAATATGAGGATTTTAACAGAAGTTTTTTTACGGGATATTTGGGATATATAAATAAAAATGAAAATACAAGTATCTATGTAAATATAAGATGCACGCAGGTATTAAATAATTGTATGATACTCTATGCAGGTGCGGGAATAACAACAGAATCTATTCCACAAAAAGAATGGAAAGAAACAGAATTAAAATTAGATACCATTAGAAAAATAATTTTAAAAACAGGTAATATTTGCTAAAAAATATCTTTTGTATATATTGCTATTGAGATAAAAAAATAACAAAGAACACATACATATAACTCATTTTATTTATGATAATAACAAAGACACCCTTTAGGGTCAGTTTTGCAGGGGGAGGGAGTGATTTGAAAGAATATTATTTGGAAAACGAAGGCGCTGTTTTAAGCGTAACGATTGATAAATACATATATCTTTCTATGCACCCATATTTTTATGATAAAAAATATCTCTTAAAGTACTCTCAATTGGAATCCGTAGATTCTATTGAAAACATACAGCATAGAATTATTAAACAAGTTTTCAAAAAATATCATATAGAGGGAGTGGACTTTAACTCTAGTGCTGATATACCATCGGGTACAGGGCTCGGTTCCTCATCTGCTTTCACATCAGGACTTATACAACTTTGCAATGCTTATTTGGGAAAATATATTTCTAAACATGATATTGCAGAACAAGCATGCGATATGGAAATTAATATATTAGGAGAACCAATAGGAAAACAAGACCAATTTGCATGCACCTTTGGAGGACTTAATTTTATCCAATTCTATGGAGATGAAAAAGTGGGAATGGAAAAAATAAAACTCAATCCTCAAGTATACCGTACCTTAGAAAAAAACTTACTCATGTTTTATTTAGGAATCACCCGAAAAGCATCTGATATATTAGCAGAGCAGAAGCAAAACACACAAATGAGTAGTAAACAGAAAAAAAACCTCAGTAGAATGGTATCTTTAGCAAAAGATCTCAAAAAAGAATTACAATCTCAAAATATTCATACGATGGGAGAAATTTTAAATACAGGATGGCATTATAAAAAAGAATTGGCATCAGGTATTTCGAATACAGATATAGACACTTATTACGAAAGAGCAATACAAGCGGGCGCAAGAGGCGGAAAATTATTAGGAGCAGGTGGAGGAGGATTTCTACTTTTTTATGTAGAAGAAAATTTTCACCAATCTGTCCGATCAGCCCTCTCTCATTTATACGAACTCCCTTTTGGATTTGAAGACACAGGAACAACTATTATTTTTTAATTACAAAATAAATCTAAACTATATTATTATATGCAAACATTAGAAATAATCAACAATTATATTTCACATTTAAAAGACACTCTCGATACTTTTAATCGCAATGAAATAGTGGCTCTTCATACTATATTAGAAGAAACTCGCCAAAAAGGTAAAAAAACTATCATCTTTGGCAATGGAGGAAGCGGTTCTACTGCTTCTCATTTTGCTTGTGATATTAACAAAGGAGTTTCTCTCAAACAACAAAAAAAACATAAAATTATTGCTCTCACCGACAACATACCTACTATGCTTGCTTATGCCAATGATATGGGATACGAAGAAGTATTTGTAGAACAGATGAAAAACTTTTTGGAAGAAGGAGATATTGTAATAGGTATATCCGGAAGTGGCAATTCTAAAAACGTTTTAAAAGCAATTGAATATGCAAATAGTAAAGGAAATACCACTATTGGAATAACGGGATACAATGGTGGAAAACTAAAACAAATATCCAAAATGAGCGTGAACGCCCATGTAAACGATATGCAGATTTCTGAAGACCTCCACATGATATTAGTACATCTGATGATGAAAACACTCTGTGAAATGGGAGAATAGAGGCTTAGTAAACAAATCTCCATAAAGAAAAACTCA
>JASGCU010000125.1 GCA_030053935.1 Chitinophagaceae bacterium | reverse complement strand
TTAAAAAAATATTTCACAAACTATGGTTACATTTAACAATCTTAAATAGCGTTTAAGATGGTAAAAAAGATAAAATAATAGTATAATATTTATTTTGATTATTTTTATTTCATATAATGAGTCATACAACGAGTCGTTTTGATAGAAATGAGTAGAATTTTTTTAATTTCGTTTAGTAACGATATCATCATTATTTATATATATCTTTTATTTTATTATTCTTCTATGAAAAAAATAATAAGTTTTCTATTAAGTATCGTTTTTTTTCTGTTTGCGAGCTTACAATTTAACGATCCCGACCCCTTGATATGGGTAGCAGTATATGCATTAACATCAATTTTGTGTTTATTCTTTGGTTTCGGTAAGAGTTTTCCTACTGCCACTTTATCACTTCTATTTTTGTGTTTATTATGGTGCGTTACCCTTGTACCAAGTTTATTCCAGTGGATACAATCATCAAATGTACATGAAATATTTGGTAGTATGATGGGTAACAAACCGTATATAGAGGAGTCAAGGGAATTTATGGGATTATTGATAGCATCTGCGGGGCTTTTCCTTATATGGAAATTTGGAAAATCAAGCGAATAAATAGATAACAATTATTCTTGTACCCTTTTAAAATATTCTTGTACCTCTTTTTTATAATAATTGTTAAGTTTTAAAGGTATTGTTTTAAGAAGCTCTATTTCTTTCTTGTTTTGTTGCTTATAATGTTCTAAAAAATCAGGAGTTTTCTGGGTAACATTTTTAGCGGTTTCTGCTTTCCTTTGTTCGTCTAATTCTCTTTCGCGAAGGGATTTTTCAGATTCTAATAATCGTGTGACTATTTCTTTTTGCCTTTCCATGGTTTTCTGGGTTATATTTTTATTCACAATATCCATTTCTGTTTCCTCCATTTTTTGGATTATATCGTGTATATTTTTTTTACTCAGAGGGTCATTTTTTCCATATTTTTGATTTTCTTGTTGTAAAAGTTCACGGATACGTTCTTGCTCAGCAGCAAGTTTGGCGAGTTCTTCTGATAGTTCCCTCCCTGTCGTTCCCTGCTTTTTGAGGTTTCCCATTTTTTCACCGAGTTCTTTTTGCATTTGTTCCAGAGAACTATTTCCCTTTTGCTTCCCTTTCTTTTTTTGTGGTTTTCCTTTCGCTTTCATAGCACTTTCTCGCATATTTTGTAGAACATCATCTAATAATACCGCTAAATTATTTATAGAAGTCATTGCATACTGTTGTTTTACAACAGATAAATCTTTATTTCTTTGTTTCAATGCATAGATAGATTCATCCATATATTCTTTCATTTCTGATACTTCTCTTGTGATAAAAGAAGATATTTGAAATACCCTTTTAGCGAGTGCATCTAAACTATCATTTATAATTTTTACATCATCTTTCAGCTTGGATTGTTCTTGTGTATATGTAACAAACTGTGGATCAGTTTGTTGTATTTTCTTAAATTTTTTCATAAGATCTTCTTGTGCAAAAGAAAGTTTGTTAAGGTCATCTACAATGTTCCGCAGCTGTTCTATGTTTTCGTCTAAAACCATTTCTTCTCTTTCTTTTTGCATATCCTCCATTTTTTTACTTATTTTTTCAATCTCTTTTGCTGCTTTATCTTGTTCTTTTTTCGCTTCATCGGGTTTATTCTCTTCTAATTTTTCAAGAGCATTTTCTTGGCTTTTTTCTAAGGATTTCATTTCTTCTTCTGTATTTGGAATTTTTTCAGGATTATCTAATTTTTTATTTATCTCTTGTAAATTTTTTATGTTGTCTTTCAAATTTTTTGTCTTTTCATTCAACTTTGCTTGTTCTTCTTTCATACCCTGCATATCTTCGGATCCTTCTTCACTTTTTTCTGCTCTCTTTTTTTGTTCTTGTGCGAGTTCTTTACTGTCTTTTAAGACCTGTTCTAATTGGTATTCAAACTGAAGCTGCTGAAACCATTCCATAGCTCTATCTAATTCTTTTTCAAAGTTTTCTTCTTTTTTACTCATCTCGTTCAATTTGTTTTGTACCGCACTCAATTCTTTTTTCTCATCTAATAATTTTTTGAGATCATCTAATAATTTTTTGGTATTCTCATCTACCAAATTTTTTATAAGATCTTCTAATTTTTTCATTTTTTCTTTTATATTATCAGATGGGGCAGAAAATTTATTCATTTTCTCCGACAAGGTATTCTGTTCTTCTTGAAGTTTTTTTATCTCTTCATCTCGTTTTTGTTTTTTTTCTATCAAATCTTTCAATAATTTCTCATCCTGCCAATCTAATTTTTTTTTCGTTTTGAGACGTTCTTCTAATGATTTTAATTCTTTTTGAAATTGTTCGGTGGATTGAATAGTACTATTCATACTTTGCTCTGAGGTAGCTGCATGCGAATGTATAGATGTATTAATTTCTTGTGCAGATGGGATTTTCACATAATACATATCGGTTTTACTACTTTTATTCCCATTTACTTTATCATTATCCGATACCTGCATATAAAAAGCAAGTTCTTCACCAGCTAAGATGTTCATGCTGTCTAAATTCCAATGGTAATAAAAGCTTTGATTCCCCAATAATTTATTAATATCTATTTTTTTTTGTTGAAAATCTGCCTCATTTCTTTTATAAAAGAGAAGAAGTTCTTCTATCCCATAATCATCCGAAATAATTCCTGCTAAATCTATATATCTGTAAAAAACCGTATCTGTATGAATATTCATCTGAAGTTTTGGATATTCATCTTTTACTACTGTTATATAATGCTGAATTTTTTCTTTATTTTTGCTATACTGATTTTCTAAAACAAGGTTATATGATTGAGAATTTTTAATAATGGAACGTGTGCTAAAAAAATTCTTTTCTTTTATAAATTTTGGTTGCATTTCTTTTTCAAAAAAAAGATATATGTTTTCTGTATTTTCTGCTAATAACTGCCATACCACATTGGTTCCTTCAGGTATTTCTATATTTCCTGTATTCTCTAATATCTGCTTTGATTTTTTTGTATAGGAGGGATATTCTAAAATAATATTCATCTTTTTGAGTGATGGGCGATCTCTTAATTCTATTGTATAAAAAGCACTCTTATAACCGCTTGCTTCAAATTGAATTTTTGTTTTTGAAAGAAGTTTTTGAAAATTATACTGATATATATCATCTTTGTCCTTGTTTATTTTTATACTCCTTCCATTGTGCAGTAAAAATACTTCTTCGGGGATATAATTACCCTCAATGCTCATTTTTATAGTAAAATCCTCATTTTTAAAATGAAGTAAGGAGTCATTTTTTAAAATAAAACGAAAAGGGGCATCAGGAAAAAATTCTTCTTCATATTTTACAATCCTTTCCGTTCCTTCTGTTACAACCTTTGGAATAAAAAAAATAACTATTCCCACACAAAAAAGTATCGTAAGTAAATATTTTGCGTATTTTTTGCTCGCAGAAAAATTAATTGCTTTATGAAATGGAAAGGTAGAAAAATGCTTGCTTTTTTGTTCAATGCTTGCCGTAATCAGAGAATAATCTCCAAATGACATATTTTTGAGCTGGATAGCATTGAGAAGTTTATCTTTTATTTCTGGAAAAAACTCTCCTACTTGACGTGCCGCCTCAGCATCAGATATTTTTTTATTTTTATGAATATATTCATAGAACGGTTTCCATATCCAATAGAGAGATACAATGATTTCTATAATAATAAATGAAAAAAAGAAAAAAAACCTCACACCACTTCCAAACCAAAAATTATATTCTAAAAAACTAAAAGAAAAATAGAGACAAATGCTTGTTATAAAAAAATAGATATTTCCTCGGATGAGTTTTTCTTTATAGTAATTTTTTTTATACTCTTGTAGATTTTTTTGTATTCTATCAAAATGTTCCATTCTATACGTTAATGAATTATAAGTTATGAGTTATTTTTATTTTGTATTTCCTTTGTGTCTTTTTTGAAACTTTGTGTAATTTTAAAAAACAAATATACTACAAAGAATCACTGAATTATAAGTTATAATAATACAGGGTGGGTTCATTTATTATTTTTTTTCATGAGTTCTTGTATTATTTTATTTTGCTCTTCTAATATTTTTTTATTTTCTTCAAGGGCTTTATCTTTCTCTTCTATCGTTTTATCTTTCCCTTCTATAATTTTATCTTTTTCTTCTAATGCTTTATCTTTTTCTTCTATGTCAAAAAGAGCATTATCTCTCTCTAATTCCGCAATTTCCACAGCATTGAGATAATCATCTTCTGCTGTTAAAAGCTTTTCGAGTTCGGGATATTCCTGAGAAGCAGACAGCATTCTATATATCAATGGTTCAAATTCTGCGGAATATTTTTGAATGGTGAGTTTGTGTTTATCCCCTTCTTTTAAAAATCCCTGATTAAATATTTGTAATAATTCAAACACCTTCGTTTTTTCTGGGGAACTACTGTATTCCTTAGGAGATACTTTTGTGATGTAGGGCAATTGTATAGTGAGCATATCATACGTGAGATGATCCAGAAAATCATTATGATTCATTATTTTTGCCCCATTAAAAAAGTTTATGTGTTCTCGGTTTGTTTGGATAACCAGTGCTTCTACTTCATTTTCTATACAGAAATTGAGAAAAAAAATAGGTATCAAAAGAATGGGTAATTCTTTTTTTACTACTTGCTTTGTTTTTCTTCTTATTTTTTCTTCTATTTTTTTTTGGCTAAAGTTCTCCATTATGTAAGTTTTAAAGCGAAAAATATCATTAAAATGAGCATCTGCTTTTTGCATTTCTATAATGACGCTGCGGGTAATACCGTCTTCCATCTTCACCAATGCACTAAAATCTAAGTGAATCACCCTTACTCCCGATGCAGTTTCTATCTCTTTTCTTTCTTCTTTGAGAGCATGGCTTTGGGGGGTAAAGGATATATCTAACACTTCTTTTCCTAAAAGAGTAGATATTATTATCTTGGCGGACTTCATATCTTCCATCAAATACCGAAATAGTGCATCATAAACAGGATTTGGTATGGTAACAGGGGTTTGGATAAGCATATTTTATTGAGTTTTTCGAATAATTTTATCTTTTTCAGAATAATTGAGTAGCGGGAGATGT
>JASGCU010000124.1 GCA_030053935.1 Chitinophagaceae bacterium | reverse complement strand
AGGAGTATTTTTTTGAGGAGGGCATCTGCGGTATTGGGATTTTTATGTAAAAAATTATCTAAATTGTTTTTTACAAAATCATTTATAAAAGAGCGTAAGCTTATTCCATCAGGAGAGATGGCTTGTGAGCCGAGTTTTGTTTTAGTTTGAGATTCAAAAACAGGGTCTTGTATTCTGATAGATACCGCACTGACAATTCCTTCTCGTATATCTTCTGCCACAAAGTCTTTTTTGTAAAACTCTCGGATGGTTTTTACTAATGCTTCTTTTAATGCCACCAAGTGTGTTCCTCCTTGTGTGGTATATTGTCCATTTACATAAGAATAGTATTGTTCCCCATAGCCCACACTATGTGTCAGAGAGAGTTCTATATCTTCTCCTTTCAGGTGAATAATAGGGTATAGAATATCTTCTTCGCTTGTTTTTCTTTTGAGGAGGTCAAGGAGTCCATTGGGGGAGGTAAATTTTTTTTCATTATAATATATGGATAATTTGGAGTTCAGGAATGCGTAATTCCAAACGAGGGTTTCTATGTATTCGGGGATAAATTTGTAGTGTTTGAAAAGAGATTCATCAGGTTCGAAGGCGATGAGCGTACCATTTTTCTCTTGGGTGTTTGCAATGGGAGGGTCTTGGATTATTTCGCCTTTTTGGAACTCTGCGGTTTTTGTTTTTCCATCCCGAAAGGACTGCACTTTAAAGAAATCAGAGAGGGCATTTACGGCTTTTATTCCTACGCCGTTCAATCCTACAGATTTTTGAAATGCGCTGGAGTCGTATTTTCCGCCCGTATTGATTTTAGAGACACAATCCATGACTTTACCAAGAGGTATCCCTCTACCAAAGTCCCTTATTTCTACGCGTTTTTCATTTATTTTGAGAAAGATTTCTTTTCCATAGCCCATCGTATGTTCGTCTATGCAATTATCTAATACCTCTTTTACTAATATATATATTCCATCATCAGAAGACGAGCCGTCTCCTAATTTACCAATATACATACCAGGTCTAAGCCGTATATGCTCTTTCCAATCTAGGGATTTAATGTTTTCTTCGGAATATCCGCCAATAGTATTTTCACTCATAATGGATTTTGTTGAATAAGTTGATTAATCTCTTGTATATTTTCTTCTTTCTTTTTTTCCCATTTTTTATAGAATGTTCTTCCTATAAATTCTAAGGAGCTGATAACTATGGAGAGTGCAAAGTTCGTAGAGAATTGTGTAAGAGGGTCTGCTCCCAATGTTTTATCAAAAAAAGGTCCTAAAAGCAAGTTAAAAAACTCAAATATTGCTAATAGTATCATAGATGTGAGTATTCTTCTGTATTTATTAATAATGGTTACTCTACCTAGAGAAATAATAAACCCCAAAGTCCCCAATATACCAAACAGAATAGAAAGATATACTAAATTATTGTATCTTGATTCTTCTATCCTTTTTCTCTCTCTTTCTTTTGTCTCTCGGACTGTTTTTTCTATACTTGTGGTAGATGCTTTTACTCTTCTTTGAGATTGTTCTTTAAAGTATTTTTGAATTATTGTTTTTGCTTTCTTTTCATATACTAGTGCCTTTTGATAATCTCCTAATGTTTCATAATTTTCAGCAATACTTTGGTAGCATTCTATGAGGTCGCTGTGTAGCCACTCTGATATGTCCTCTCCTGATGCTTCTAGTGTATCTGATATTGCTAAGGATTTGAAGTAGTATTTATTAGAGAGTGTTTCATTTTGTATCTTTTTATAATAATCACCTATTTTCCAATAATCATAGACCATTCCCGAAAAATCTCCTGCGCTTTCATTTATCTCTAATGCTAGGAATAGATATTTAGAAGCACTGTCTAATTCATCTAATTCTAACAGTGCATATCCTTTATTGTGATAATAGAGAGCATAATAATATTCTTTCTCGCTTGTAAAAAAATAGTCAGATTCTGTGTCGTTAAATTCTTGAGATGTATCGTTTTCTATATATGGAAGTAATTTATCCATAATATCAAGAGATTTCTCATAGTTTTTTAATTTGATATAAGCGTCGCCGAGAGTAGTATAGAGTTCTCTATAGTTATTATATTTATAGGAGTCATATTTTGAATTTGCTAAAGGATCATCCTCGTATTTTTTTTTCAAATATATTTCACTTTTCTTAGTGGCATCTAATTCCTCTTGGTAGAGAGATTGATTGGAATATATAATTGCTAGGTTTTTATAAATCTCAATTATCTTGTCTATCTTACCTTTTACTATTACTTTTTCGAGGGACAGATTATAATAAAACTCTGCTTCTATGAGGTCATTTAGAGATTTATATGTATCTGCTAATGATAGATAGATATTTTCAATAGAATCCTGTTTAAATGTTATGTCATTATTGATAATATCTTGTATAAGGCGTTCAAATATTTCCTGAGCGGCATTTGTGCTATCTCTTTGGAGATAATATCCTCCTAATAATAATCTTTTTTTAAAATCATTTGGATTTTGAGCAATATACTCTTTTGTTTTTCTGATGTAGATAAGTGAAGTATCCTCTTCAGTTTGGTGCTCATTTTTACTTTCTTGTTGAGCAGTTGATAGAAAAGGAATTAAAAATAATGCAGTGGAAATAATTATTTTTCGCATAGCTTATAAATTATTTTTTCTCTCTTTTATTTTTTTTCTTTAAAAGCCCAAGTAAAATAAAAGATAGATACTATTGTTCCGTCTTTCATATAACCCGTTGTTTTGAGAGTAGTGGTAATTTGGGTTTTTGTTTTCATACATGCTTCTACTGCTTCAAATGCCTTTTCTCCTTCTTCACAAAGAAAGGTTACTTTTCCTATTGCTTTTTTCAAAAATTCTGCTTTCATTCCCACAATGATAGTAAGTACTTGGGAATTATTTCCTTTTGTAGCAAGGAGTGCTAAGGAAGCAGTAGATAGTTCTGCTGCCATACTTTGTACTGCAAAATAGATAGATTGAAAAGGGTTTTTATTGAGAAATTTGAAAGGAATAGTAGTAGCTGCTTTTGAAGAAGAGAGTTCTTTCAGACGCATTCCTGCAATAAAACCTGCGGGAACATTGAATAAAAGAAATATCCAAAAATAAAATGGATTCGTCATATTTTTGTGAAAAAGGTGTTGTTTTGTATTGAGTGTTTTCATAAAAAAAATTTAGAAGTTGTGTTTATTAAGATTTAAAAACGTTATAAATGCCTCCACATCAAGGTTGTAAGCAGATGGTTCTGTGAGCATATTTTCATTCTCATCTATTATTACGTATAGTGGTTGTCCATTGCTATTATACCTTGTTATTTGAAAGTCCATATTTTGTTGTCCTATGTTTTTTTTTTGTTTTTTATCATTCTCCGAAATATACCATTTACTTTCTGGTAATTCTGTTTTATCATCTACAAAGAGAGAAAGGAGGATAAAATCGTTTTGTAATTTTGTAAGCACTCTCGGATCATCCCATACTCTTGCTTCCATTTCTCTGCAATTGACACATCCATGTCCCGTAAAGTTTATAAAGATAGGTTTCTTTTTTGCTTTGGAACATGAGAGTGCTTGTTGATAATCAAAATATCCTGCAAGATTATGTGGAAAATGAAGAACATCAGAGTATAGAGGAGATTCACAGATATTGTGAGAAGAGATATTGTTGTTTTGAGGAGTATTATAAGAGACATCAGAACGGATGAGTGGGGGAAGATAACCTGAAAGGGCTTTTAAAGGGTTTCCCAACAGACCTAAAAATAAGTAAAGTACAAAAACAAAAGTAACTATACCGAGTATAAATCTGACGAATCCGATATTTTGTAGTTCCCCATCGTGTGGAAACTTTATTTTTCCAAAAAAATAAAACCCTAAAAGAGCAAATAAAACTATCCATATAATAAGATATATTTCTCTATCTAATATATTCCAATGGTATGCTTGGTCTGCTATGCTTAAAAACTTAAAAGAGAATGCTAATTCTATTACCCCAAAGCAAACTTTTATAGTATTGAGCCATGAACCTGACTTTGGCAATAAGCGAAGGACATTGGGAAAAAAAGCAAACAATGTAAATGGAACAGCAACCCCCATAGCAAAGGAGAGCATTCCTAAAATGGGCTTATACGTGAGTATTCCTACGGATTCTATTAAAATACTTCCTACTAAAGGAACGGTGCAAGAAAAAGAAACTAATACTAAACTGAGAGCAATAAATAATATTCCTACAAAACCGCCTTTGTCTGTTTTTGTTTCTATAGCATTTACAAATCGGTATGGTATAACGAGCTCAAAATATCCTAAAAGAGAGAATCCAAATAGCAAGAATACTACAAAAAAAAGAATATTAAAAAACCATCCTGTTGCTAATTCATTTGCCATTTCTGCTCCCATGAAAGGTGCTAATAAAATTCCTATAAAAGTATATATAAGTATAATACTGATACCATAACCTAGAACGGTGTATTTGCTTCTTTTTTTTGTAAAATAAGAAACTGTAAGGGGAATCATAGGAAAAACACAAGGTGTAAATAAAGAACTCAATCCCGCAAACAAACAAAGAAGAAGAAAAGAAAGTATATTTTCGTCTTTTCCAGATGTTTTTCCAAGAGAGTCAATAAAATGTTTTTCTGTAAATTCTTCTTCTAAGGTAACGCAGATATGAGTGGTATGAGAGCATACTTGATATTGGATATTTCCTTTGAAGGTAAGAGGGAGGTCTTTCACTAAAAGTGTTTGTTTGAATGTTGCTGTATTTTCAAAATAGGTATATTCTCCACCAAACAGAGAGTCGTATTTTTTGAAGGGTTGTATTGCTCGTATACCGCCTATAAGAGTAAAACTAGAATGGGAAATAAAAGAAAACTCTGTTACCAAAGGGCCTAAATTTTTATCAAAGTCAGAAGAGTATAGATACCATTCGGACTGTATACGAGCATAAAAAATAATATCAATAGTATCGCCTTTGCGAAAGGAATCTTTGCTGAAAGAGTATTTCCATTCTATTGGTTTTATTACCTCTGCGGGTAGGGGAGAGGATACACAAAAAAGGCAAATAATAAATACTGTCTGTATGAATAAGGTAATTTTCATTTGTATAGTATAATGTGAGTATATAAGAGATAATTTCTATTATAAATATTTTTTTAATACGGTTTCTTTTTCTTTTGGGATTGAGGCAATTTCTGTTTCTAAACTATTTATTTTGG
>JASGCU010000123.1 GCA_030053935.1 Chitinophagaceae bacterium | reverse complement strand
TCTGCCCTTTCAGAGGAGGCAATATCTCAAAAGAAAAAAGTGTTTTTTTGGAGTTTTTTATATGATCTATTACTTTCATCTACTATTTTTTCTTGTTATATTATAAAATTATTCTGGAAACTATTTTTGAGAAACAATAATTGCAAAATAGAATTTTTATACAACAAAATACTTTTTACTCTCAAAACATTTTCAAAACCGATTTAAATTCTCAAAAGTATTACAAAATTAATTTTTTTTTCACAACCCCACTCTCAAAAAAACTATCCAATCTGACAATCCCATTAACATGAGAGTGTTCAAAAAGGACTTTTTACAGGAATATTTTAATTTTAAACCTATTGATAATCAAACTTTTACAAAATTACAAGTGTATCAAAAGTGACTTTTCGGACACCCTCTCTTCTATAAATTTGCATACTATTCTCATCAGTAATATCAAAAATGCGAGTATTATTTCCTGTTTTTTTAGCATTATTTTGCAGTAAATAGAATATATAATAAAAAAATAGTAGTATTGATTTTTCATAAAAAACATATTATAATAATAATTAAAATAACTACATAAAACAATGAGTCAATTAACACAGCTTGCCCCAATACTATTGATGATATTAGTATTTTGGGTTTTTATGATTAGACCTCAGCAAAAAAAACAAAAACAACAGCGTTTATTTATTGATGGTGTAAAAAAGGGAGATGATATAGCGACTTTCTCAGGTATACATGGAAAAGTATATTCTATAGAAGGAGATACCTTTTTTTTAGAAGTAGATAAAGGGGTCAGGATTCAAATGGATAAATCATCTATTTCTATGGATGCGAGCAAACGTTATGCATCTACTAACAATCCTACATCTACGGATAAAAAATAATTTTGTTATCAAAAAATAAAACTCACCTTACGAAAGGGATTTATGCAAATATTTACTTCTTCGTAAGGAGGTTTTTATATTGTTTTTAGCCAATTCAAAAATCTCTATTATCTCTTTTTTATGATTCTCAATCTCAAAAAACAAGTATTTTTTTTATTTTTTTGTGTTATAAGTGGTTCCCTTTACGGACAAAAGAGAGAAAATGTATCTCCCAAAGACAGTGCAGAAGCAATTGATTTATTTATGGAAGGTGAGAGGTATTTTCTTATAGAAAACTACCCAAAATCAAAATCTTTTTTTGAAAAATCTATGAGACTGAACCCTCATAATGCGGCTGTTCATTATAGAATATCTTGCATTTACGAGCAGTCACAAGATATGGAGAAAGCCATTTTTTTCATTGAAAATGCTTTAGAAAGAGAAAAAAATAATAAGTATTATTACCTTTTGGCTATCATATTATATGATAATGTTTCTCGTTTCGACAAAGCGGCAGAGCGATATGAACAAATGATAAGCACTATAGCAAATACAGAAATATATTATTTTGATTTAACATCGGAGTATATACAATTAAAACAATATGAAAAAGCCCTCTCTACCTTAGAGAAAGCAGAAAAATACTATGGATTCACCGCAGAAATAAGCGAAAGAAGGCAGGAAATATACATACAACAAAAAAACATGAGGTATCTCACAGAAGAGTTAAAAAAATATATTTCCACCTTTCCCCCTGCCTTGTCTCATGTTATATTATTAGTGCGGCTATTAGTAGAAGAAAAAAAAACATCAGAAGCCACAAAATTATTAGAGGGTAATTTAGAGAAATATCCCGACAATATGCAATTACTTATTATGCTTTCGGAAATTTATAAGAATAATAAGCAGTTAGATAAGTCATTAGAAATTCTAAAAAAAATGTTTTCCATTCCTCATAATGACCCAAGCATAAAAATACAATCTTTAGAGGTAATAGTAAAAGAACTTCCCCACAAAGTATTAGGTGAACATGCCCGAGAACTTGCAGAAATAATACGGAATACACATCCCGAATATCCCAATGCTTACAATATCTCGGGAGATATAGAAATGATAGAAAAAAATAAAGAATTGGCTGTTGTGTATTATAAAAAATCTCTCTCATTAGACGAATCACAGTATAACGTATGGAGAGCATTAACAATACTGCACTCCGAATTAAGCAATCATACAGAAGCTATAAAAAACACAACGGCAGCATTAGAATTATTTCCTAATCAAGCAGAATTGTATTATTTTAACGGAGCATCTTATTCCTTTCTAAAACAACATACAGAAGCAATACATTACTTAGAGATGGGTAAAAAATATGTGCAGTTTGACCCTCAAGGATTAGAAAATTTTAATGCTTTATTAGGGGATGAATATAATTACGTACAAAACCACGAAAAGTCAGATAACGCATACGAAGAGGTGTTAAAAATAAATCCCAACAACGACTACGTGTTGAATAATTATGCCTATTTTCTTTCTCTCAGAAAAGAAAAGTTAGATAAAGCTATTATTATGGGGAAAAAAGTAATAGAAAACAATCCCACAAATGCTACTTATTTAGATACCTACGCATGGGTATTATATATGAAAGGAAATTATTTTGATGCAAAGGTAGTTTTAGAAAAAGCTCTCCAAGACACAAAAAATATAAGCGGAACTATTATAGAACACTACGGAGATGTCCTTTTTAAACTAGGAAAAACAGACCTTGCGGTAGAAGAATGGAAAAAAGCAAAGGAAATGAAAAACACCTCAACCCTTATTGATAAAAAAATAATTCATAAAACACTTTATGAAGAATAAAATAAGAGTTTACATAGAAACTTTTCATAAATAACAGACAATAATATGAAAGCAAAATATGTAGGCCCCTTAAGGACTTTGGATTAAGAAACTCTTTAGAGAAAAAACAAGTAAACCAATCTTAATTGACTTTTTAAATACTATGAATAATAAAATAATAATAATAATTACTCTCTCCTTATTTATTTCTTGTAGTAAAAAACATATTCCCACCATTTACACAAAAAAAAATAATGAAGCATCTCTTTATATACCCATAGATGAGAAGTATCTCACGCTCAATGGAAGTATCCAATATAAAGATAATACTCAAAATTATAATATGAGAACTCAAATACGCATAAAATATGATAGTATTATTTGGGTATCTTTATCCGTATTTGGTTTTGAAGCGGCAAGGGTACTCCTTACCAAAGATTCTGTATATATACTCAATAGATTGCAAAAAAATTATTCCAAAAGCTCTTATAAAAAAATAGAAGAATTATTCCATCTGCATTCTCAGTATCCATTTATCCAATCCATTCTTTTAGGAAATCCTTTTATACATATAACAAAATCAGATACTATACAGTATAATGAGGATGGGAATACTATAAAACAAAATTTTCAAAACTATCGAATAGAAACTCTTATCAATAATAACAACAAAAAAATAGAAAAGATTCAAATATCCCATATAAAAACGGCAGATAGGTTTTCTATATTCTATAGCAACTACCAATCTATTTATGATACCAATGCTTTATATCCCTATTCTATTCTTATAGAAGGAAACTACAAAAATACCTCCGAACCAGGAAACAGTAATTTTGTTAAAACACATATCCAAATCGAAAAGACAGAGAAAGGAACAAATACGTTGCAATTCCCATTCAGTATACCCGAAAGCTATGAAATACATTAAAATAATACTTGTCTTCCTTTTATTTTTTTTCTTTTTTGAAAGTATTGCTCAAAAATCAAAAACATTCTTAGAAAAAGAAAAACAAAAAACAAAACAAAAAATAGACGAAACAAAATCTGTAATCATAAAAACAGAGAATGAAAAAGAATCCACCCTGAGTTATTTAAAAGAAATAAATGCAAAAGTAGAAAAAAAAGAAACGGTACTTAAATCTATGAGAGAAGAAATGAAAATTCTCCAAGCAGATATAGAAGAATTATCTTTCATCATCACCTCATTAGAAAGCGATATGGCAATACTCAAAAAAGAATATGCTGAACTCATTTATAATACTCAAAAACAAACTCGCTCGCTCTCCATACTTTCCTTTTTATTTACATCTCAAAATTTTTATCAATTATTTTTAAGATTACAATACCACAATCAATATGCTAAGCTCAGGAGCATTCAAGCAAGAGAAATTGCAAAAATATCTCAATCTTTAGAAACAGAAAAAAAAATAATAGAAAAAAAACAATTCCAAAAAGAACAAGTAGTAAAAAATATCATTACTGAAAATAATACGCTTACGTCACTGAAGAAAACAAAAGATGCCTTAGTCATACAATTGAGTAATAGGCAAAAAGAATTAGAGGCGGAGCTTGTGCTGTATATGGAAGCAGTAAAAAAAATAGATGAACTCATCGCCAAAACTATTAACAACAACGAGAAAAAAAATAATACTATAGATACAAAAATAAACCCAAAAAGTATAATAGAAGAAGAATATAAAAGAGGCATTGCTTTTGAATCAAAAAAAAACAAACTTATATGGCCCGTAAAATCAGGGTTTGTATCATCTAAATTTGGCAGACAACCACATCCTATATTAAAACGCATAGAAATAGAGAACCAAGGAATAGACATACAAACAAAAGAAAAAAAAGCAAGAGCCATTCATGACGGGATAGTCTCTACTGTTGCCTTTGTACCTGTTATGCAGAATGTAGTAATCATAAAACACGGAGAATACTACACTTTGTATGCAAAGCTTTCCGAAATACACGTAAAAAAAGGAGATAAAATAAAAACGGGACAAATAATAGGCGATATATTTGTAGATACAAATAAAATAGCAGAAATACAATTCCAAATATGGAAAAATAACCAGAAATTAAACCCCGAAAATTGGATAATGATGCAAAAATAATTGAATACGAACCTTTTTGTTTCTACCAATATTTTGCAACTACGTTGCTTTTTATTTAAGGGCGTGTCCATGTAATATTTGTAGAAAAGCACCACAAAAACACAATCAAAAGGTGCCTAGCACCGATTAAATAAATATATATCGTTATATTCTTTACATATGAACATCTTTTTGCAAACCATTTACTCTTTTACGCAAACATTACCTTCAAAAAATTTATTGTAACATTTTTAAAAGGTAAAGCGATGGAATTTTATTATATTTTTGCGTAAGGTGAGTTAAGAATTTAGATATTTATTTAAGACAATCAGTTCTTAGAATTCTTTTTACGTTTTTAATTTGCAACGGTCTCAACTCATACAAAAAACATACATGCTGCAATAACACATAAATAAAGGGATGGGAT
>JASGCU010000122.1 GCA_030053935.1 Chitinophagaceae bacterium | reverse complement strand
ATTGTGGTGGTATATGGGGAAAAAGGAGAGATTTTGAAGGCGGAGAAAGTGATTATTCATTAAGATGCTACAGATATGAAGGTTTCATTAACTTTTCCAAAGTTTTCTTATGCTCCGTAGGGGAAACAATGAAACTTATTATGACTTCTTTTCACTTTCTTATATAAGCGTTTATTTTTTTTTCAAACACTTCTATAAGTTTGTTCATAATAGTATCAATCTGATGGTCTGTAAGAGTTTCTTTATCGGATTCTAAAGTAAAACTTATTGCATAAGATTTTTTATTGGATGGTATATTTTCTCCTTCGTAGACACTAAAGACATTTATTTTCTTGAGAAGAGAGGGTTCGGTTTCTTTTGCTATTTTTTCAATGTCTTGATAGAGTATTGTCTTGTCCACAACCAAAGATAAGTCTCTTCTCACTTCGGGGAATCGGGAAATTTCTTGGTATTCTATCGCAGGATTTGACATATGTATGAAAGATTCCCAATCCATTTCACCGAAAAAAACTTCTTGTTTTATATCTACTGATTTTATGTATTTTGTTTTTACTTTTCCTGCGGTAGCAATACATTTTGTTTCCACTAACCAATCAATCCCGTAGTCAAAAGCTTTATGTGTCGTGGGTTTAGTAGAATAATTTTGGATATTCAGCCGAGACAATACCTCTTGTATGGGAGCAGAAATATCATAAAAATCCATTGGTTCGGAGGGGGTTTTCCAATTTTCTTCTTGTTTATTACCCGTAATAAAAATCCCTATTTGTTGTTTTTCTTCATACATGCTTGTTTTTTTATATACTTTTCCAAATTCAAAGAATTTTAAGTTTTTTTGTCTGTGATTGATATTATGTGCAATAACTTCTAAGCCCGAAAAGAGTAAACTTTGCCTCATAACATCTAGTTCTTCGCTCAGTTTATTGAGTATGGATACATTTTCTTCTTTTTTATAAAGTTCTAAAGCTGTGTATTGAGAGGAGGTGAGGGAATTAGTAATAATTTCAAAGTATCCTTTTGCGGTCAAGAACTCCGCTATGTGTGTTTGGATTTTATGGGCATCTTTGGATGGAAATTCGGAGAGAAAACCGGCACTCATGTGAGTAGGCATCTCTATATTATCATATCCATACACTCGTAGTATCTCTTCTATAACATCTGCTTCTTGTTTTACGTCCACTCGGTAAGGAGGAATGGTGGCATTGAATCCTTTGTTGGTTTTTTCGGCTACTTCTATTTCCAAATTGTGTAAAATGGAAAAAATTGTGTCGGGTTCTATGTTTTTTCCTATGAGTCGTTGTATAGTATGAAAGCTCATTTGTATAGAAACGGAGGTTATTTTTTGTGGATATATATCTATAATTTCAGAAGTAATACTTCCTCCCGCTAATTGTTTTATCAATAGAGCCGCATATTTAAGAATTTCGACAGTTTTAGTAGGATCTATCCCCCTTTCAAAACGAAAAGAAGCATCGGTTTTGAGAGAATGCTTGAGAGCAGTTTTTCTAATATACTGAGGGTTAAAATAAGCCGCTTCCACAAATACATTAGTTGTCCCTTCGGTAATTTTAGAGGTCTCCCCTCCTAAAATACCACCAATACACATACCTTCTACTTGATTACATATTATAAGGTCTTCAGATGAGAGGATTCTTTCTTTTCCATCTAAAGTTTTGAAAGGAGTGCCTTCGGGGAGACACTTTACTATTACTTTATTTCCAATAATGGTATCAGCATCAAAAGCATGAAGCGGCTGTCCTAAGCCATGCAGGATATAATTTGTAATATCTACTACATTGTTAATAGGATGAATGCCAATAGCATTCAAATAGTTTTGCAACCACTCAGGAGAAGGTTGTATATGTATTCCATATAGGGTTATACCAGAGTAGCGAGGGCATGCTTCAGTATTTTCTACAATCACTTGTATCGGAGAAGAGGTGTTTTCTACGCGAAAGGCATCAGTATTGGGGAAAAAAAGTTTTTTTCCCGTGAGGGCTTTTAAGTCCCTTGCTACTCCGTAGTGAGATGCAGCGTCTATGCGGTTTGGGGTCAATCCTATGGTAAAAACAGTATCATTTTGGAATAAAAAAAAATCTGCTGCGGGACTCCCATTTTTGATATCTGCGTTGAGAACTTTTATTCCGCTTTGGTCTTCTCCCACTCCTATTTCATATTCGGAACAGAGCATGCCTTCTGATTCCACTCCTCGTATTTTTGTTTTTTGAATCGTCAGCGGATTTCCCTTTTTATTATAAATAGTAGTTCCTGGTAATGCAACTAATACCTTTTGTCCTTTTGCTACATTGGAAGCACCGCAAATAATTTGTAATAGTTCCCCCTCTCCAATGCTTACTTTGGTTAATTTGAGTTTATCAGCATGAGGATGTTTTGCACATTCTATCACCTCCCCTACCACAATTCCTTTTAAACTTCCTTTTATTCCTAATTCCTCTACTGATTCTACTTCTAACCCTAATTGTGTAAGTTGTTCCGATATTGTTTGAGGGGATTCGTTTATTGTAATATATTCTTGAAGCCAATTATAAGATATATTCATTTGATAATTTTGTATAGTTATGAAATAAAAAAAATAGAAATTAAAAGGAAACAAAAGCTATGACTTTTGTAATCTTATAAGATAATGAAGAAAAATTGTCATTTTAGAAAAATCCAAAACATTTTTCACAATATTTTTAAAAAAGTGTAAAATAGAATTATTTTTTTGTTTTTTATACATACAATACTATTTTTATGAAAAAATAATAAAAAGTAACAAAATTATCCATTACCATACAACATAATATAAATATTATTTAAAACATCTACATTTATAGATACAAAAAAGTAATACTATTTTTCAATTTTATATACATTTAAAATCCACCGCAATAATGAAAAAAAAAAAAATATGCATTTCCATTATTTTCTCTATTTGTATTATGTACCTTTTTCATAATTGTATTTTCGAAGATGCTATAGATGATAAAATAACAAATATAACAGTACGTTATAATAGTAGCAAGCCCCTCTATATTAAGGATACGATTCATCTCAAAGCAATTGCTGAAAATCAATACAATGAGTTTTTTACAATAGAAAATAACAAATGGTACGGATTTGATTCAACCATTGTGTCCGTAAAAAACAATATTGTTACTGCTTTATCCCGAGGATCAATAAGAATAAAAACACAATTTAACGGTATAGAATCTGAAGAAATAACACTCAACATTTTAGAAAGAGAAATAGTAGACACTATCCCTGCAAACATAGCTATAAATGGAAAACAAATCGTCACAGTAGGAGATACTACTTCTCTGAAAGCAACCGTTTATAATAAAACATCTTCTCCCATAATGAATGCAAAAGTAATATGGGTATCTCTTGATACTGCAAAAGCAACCATAAACACAAAAGGATTATTGATGGCAAAAAAAAGAGGACAAGTGTCTATTCGAGCATCTTCTGTTACTGCTCCTACTATACAATCTCTTTTTGAAATAATTATTACATCGGACAGCATTAATAACAGAGTAGATACTGTGGCTACTTTTGTGTCCATTACCGGCGCAAAAAATACAATAGAAATAGGAGAAACCTTAGCACTATCTGCAACAGCACTCAATTCTACACAACAAATTATTGCCAATAAGCCCATTACATGGTATTCTGAAAATCCAAGTATTGCATCTGTTTCCTCTACAGGATTAGTGACGGGTAAAACAAGCGGAATGGTTGTGATACACGCAAAAGCAAGTAATTATATTGCAAATTATACCTTAGCAGTATTGGAACAAAACAGAGTACCTGCATTAGACACGATTCCTGTGAGCATAACTATAAACGGAAGACAACTTATAGGAGGAGGAGATACTACTTCTCTGAAAGCAACCGTTTATAATAGAACATCTTCCACCATAATGAATGCAAAAGTAATATGGGTATCTCTTGATACTGCAAAAGCAACCATAAACACAAAAGGATTATTGATGGCAAAAAAAAGAGGACAAGTGTCTATTCGAGCATCTTCTGTTACTGCTCCTACTATACAATCTCTTTTTGAAATAATTATTACATCGGACAGCATTAATAACAGAGTAGATACTGTGGCTACTTTTGTGTCCATTACCGGCGCAAAAAATACAATAGAAATAGGAGAAACCTTAGCACTATCTGCAACAGCACTCAATTCTACACAACAAATTATTGCCAATAAGCCCATTACATGGTATTCTGAAAATCCAAGTATTGCATCTGTTTCCTCTACAGGATTAGTGACGGGTAAAACAAGCGGAATGGTTGTGATACACGCAAAAGCAAGTAATTATATTGCAAATTATACCTTAGCAGTAAATGCTATGCCCCAATCTTCTGTGGCAAGAGTAGAATTATCCGCATCTAAAAATTTTCTTACACCACAACAAACCCTCAGCATCTCTGCAAAAGTATATAATACCGCACAAACTCTCCTTACAGATAAAACAGTAATATGGAAATCCAGTAACAATAATATAGTATCTATCAGTAGCAATGGCATTGTGACAGCGGTATCAATGGGAACAGCAAATATCACAGGAACAGTAGATGGTATATCCAGTAACAATTTTAAAGTAAATGTTATATCAAAACTTACCCGAACAGCTTCTATGAATCCCGTAGGTCATTATGCAATGGGCGATATATCTATCACACAAATGAATAACGATTCTCTTTTGATAACGTTTCATAATAATTTAAACATAGATCCTGCTCTCAGTATAGAACTCCACCTGTCTAACTCTCAAACCAATATTTCAAGTGCAAAACTTGTATCTTCTCTTTCTAACGGAAGAAATGTAGGACCAAGAACGTTTACTATTTCTAATACTTTGGTAGATACTTATAATTATGCGGTTATATGGTGTCGTCCCGCAAATGTAAGGACAGGATACAGCACCATGTTCCAATGAAAATAAATAAACAATTATATATTATATCTTCAATTATAAATTACAATAAATTATGTCTGGATTAAATAAAGTTACATTAATTGGGCATCTTGGAGGTGACCCAGAGGTAAGACGTTTGGATAGTGGGAGAACAGTAGCTAATTTCTCTTTGGCTACAAGTGAAAAATACAAAAAAGAGAATGGCGAAGAAGTTACCAATACAGAATGGCACCGTGTGGTAGTATGGTCTCCTTTGGCAGAAATAGCAGAAAAATACCTCAAAAAAGGAAGTCAAGTATATGTAGAAGGTAAACTCAAAACAAGAGAATACGAAGCAAAAGATGGTACCAAAAGAAAAAATACAGAAATAGAAGGAAAACAAATGCTCCTATTAGGAAAAAGTGAATATGCATCTTCTGAAAATAAAGATTCATACTCTTCAAAATCAGAAAGCACTTCTTCTTATACAGATACATCCAATACTCCTGATAATGCCGATGATTTACCATTTTAGGTATCTCATCTCCTTGCTTTTTATCTCAACACTTTTATATGAGAGTGTCC
>JASGCU010000121.1 GCA_030053935.1 Chitinophagaceae bacterium | reverse complement strand
CAATCAACCTTTTCGGATAATTCGGACAAAAAAAAGTCTACAAACTCCGGAAGAAGAAACTCTATTATGTTTTTAAAGCTATTATCATAATCTAAACGGTATTTTCTTCTATTCATTTTTACAGGTTCTTTCTCTTTAAAAAAAAGACTTTTCATAGTGGAATCACATTCAAATGTTAAAATACATTTGTTGAATATAATTTTTGCCTAATGTGAGTAATTTACTCATCTTACTCAAAAATATAATAAAATTTCATACTTTTAACATTTTAAATGTTAGTAAACCTTACACTCATTTGAATTATTGAAATTTTTGCTGATGTATATTCTGATTATTTGATTTATTTTAATTCTTATACAACTACAACAAGAATAGCATCCCTTCTTGACATAAAACACTATAAAATTACAAGGGAATTTTGATGGGAAGTATTTACGGTACTTTTCGAGGTGAATTCAGATTTCCTAAATAACTACACCTTTTTAAAATAGAATGCGTATTCTTTGAATAGTTAGAGCTTAAAATCGTAGAGTAATGTTTACTATGCTCCGTAAGAAAAACTATGTAGAGATAAACAAAAAATAGTTTTTGTATTTTGAAACGATATTAAAAACGAAGTAAAAGATAAATACCATAACAAATATATTTATTGTGTAAATTGAAACATTATGTTACTATGTATTTTATTATTGTATAATCTCAAACAGATATGACTAAAAACAACATTTTCTTTTTCATTTTTTGTATAGGGTTCGCATTATTGTTCAGCAGATGTTATTTTGATAATGTAGAAACGCTCTATCCATCAGCTATAAGCACCGATTGCGATACTACTCATATCACTTTTTCACAATCCGTGATGCCGATATATGCTGAATATTGTGAATCTTGCCATAGTTCCACTACTTATACTGCTCTGGGAGGAGGATATAATTTAGATGGGTATCAAAATTTTGTAAAATACCAAACCCTTATCGTGTTAGACATTGAACAAAAGGTTGGAACTTCTTATAATGCAATGCCTAAAGGAGCATCAAAACTTTCAAATTGTAAAATAACTATTATAAAAAAATGGATAGAACAAGGGTCACTTCAAAATTAATAAAAAAAAATATCTTTGCATTTGGTTTATTATGGGTCTTGTCCGTTCCTCTCTTGGGGCAAGAACATACAACAGATGATTTAGAAAATTTATTAGTGGAAACAGAAGAGGAACCATCTTTTACCAAAGCCACTTTCAAGTCATCCCGAATAATAAATGGGCATTCTGTAGAACGGGTCGCTAAAAATTCATTAGAATTTAGAATAAGCCATCGCTTTGGAGAAATGTTTCCCAATGCATCTCATACAAATGCAAATAACACAGGATTAAATACTCTGTATGGAATTTTTGCATCAGCAAATATACGATTAGCGGTAGAGTATGGAATATCAGATAGGTTTATGATTGGCATAGGAAGAAGCAATTACCAACAGTCATGGGATGGATTTGCTAAGTTTGCAATGCTCCGTCAGGGAAAAGGAAAAAAAACAAGTTTTATTTCTCTTGTATATTTGGGATCTGTATCTATAAATGGTTTACGAGGGGATAATACACTCTCTTTCTTTACTTCTCGATTGGCATATACACATCAATTACTGATAGCCAGAAAATTCAATGAGCATCTATCTCTTCAGCTTATGCCTACCCTCGTTCATAAAAATTTAGTAGATAAAGCTGCTGATATGAATCTATTTCCCATAATGGGATTTGGAGGAAGGTTCAAGATTTCTAAAAGAGTGGCTATCACGGGAGAATATTTTCTCAGAATCCCTACAAAAACACCTGTTTCTAGTATTCCAAACTACGAGAATAACTCAGATTCTTTTAGCTTGGGCATAGATATTGAAACAGGTGGGCATGTATTCCAGCTCTTTATTACAAACTCTGCGGCAATTATTGAAAAAGCATTTTTAGTAGAAACAAACTCTTCATGGAAAGAAGCTCAAATACGATTAGGGTTTAACATTACACGAGAGTTTGAGTTTCAAAAACGAAAAAACAAATAAATTTTGGAAGTATTTAAATAGTATATTCAAGAAAACCCTTACTTTTAAAATGTTAGTCAAAAAAAAAATTAAATATAAATAAAAGAAATATGAAAGCAAAGAGGTTAATTCGATTTGATTGGGCGATGAAAACTCTCTTGAGAGATAAGGCAAATTTTGATATATTAGAGGGTTTTTTATCTGCTTTATTGGAAGATGATGAAATAAAAATATTATCTCTCTTAGAGAGTGAGATGAATCAAGTAGATGAGAATGATAAATTTACTCGCGTGGATTTATTGGTAGAGGATAGTTCACACCGCAAGATATATATTGAAATTCAAAACACCCGTGAGATAGATTTTTTAGAGAGTTTATTGTATGCTTCCTCTAAAATAATTGTGAATCATCAAAAATTAGGAGAAGATTTTTCGAATATTAGTAAAGTAATATCTATTAGTATCTTATATTTTAATCTGGGAGAAGGAAGCGATTATTTATACAAGGGCATAACAGAATTTAAAGGGATTAATAATGGCGAGCGATTAGTAATAAGGAAAAAAGCAGAGATACCCGAAAGTTTATCTCCTAAATATAGTTTGAAAGAAAAAAATATTTTTCCTGAATATTACTTAATAACTGTAGATAGATATAAAGGCGTTATTCAAAAAAAAATAGATGAGTGGATTTATATTTTCAAAAACAGTGAGGTTGCTGAAGGATCTACTTCTAAAAATATAGATAAAGTAGAACAAAAATTAGCAGAGATAAACATGACAGAGATAGAAAGAAAAAGATATGAAAAGAATATCATAAACTGGGTGCGTGATAAAGATGCTTTCCGAACTGCTAGAATAGATGGAAGAGAAGAAGGAAAAATAGAAGAAAAAGTTACATTAGGATTAAAAATGTTAGACAAAGGGATTCCCGATATAACCATTCAAGAAGTTATAGAATTTACAGATGCACAAATGCAAATTCTCAAAACGGGATGGAAAAATAAACTTTCTGTTATAGAAATTATAAAAACAATTACAGATAAATCAATGTATTAACCAACAAATCATGTTAAATATGAAATATATAGCAATATTTTTGTGTGTATTTTGGAATGAAGTATTAGGACAGGTGCGTGTAGAGTTAGGAGCTGATGTTCTCCCAATAAATCAAATGTTTACCATAACTATTACGGTAGATAATGAATCTATTCGGCAATTAGATGATTTTCCTAATATTCCAGGATTTGTAAAAAGAGGAACATCCTCCTCTTCTTCTACTAATTTTATCAATGGAAATATGTCTTCCAGTATGAGCATCACTCAAAATTATGTAGCAACAAAAGAAGGAACGTTTGTGTTACCTGCATTTTCTCTCCATGTAAATGGAACAAAATACGATTTTCCAGGAAAAAAAATAAAAGTAGTAGCCGCTCAACAAAGACAACCCGACCCTTATGATCCATTTGGATTCGACCCTTTTCAATCAGTGTTTGGAGGAAGGAATCAATCCACCGAATTTGTAGATGTAAAAGATGATGCTCTGTTAGCCGTAACCGTAGATAAAAACGAAGTTTATGTTGGAGAAGGATTTCATACCACTATTTCTTTTTTAGTTTCAGAAAGTAACCAAGCCCAATTACAATTCCATCAATTACCCGAACAACTGAATAGCATCATAAAAAGTATAAAACCCACTACCTGTTGGGAAGAAAATTTTAATATTCAAAATATAGAAAAAGAACAAATACGGATAAACAATAAAAATTACTCCCAGTACAAGCTCTATGAAGCAACTTTTTATCCTACTTCTTTGAAAGACGTGGTTATTCCAAAGGTGGGATTAGAACTCATAAAATATAAAGTAGCAAAGAACCCTTCTTTTTTTGGACAAAATCAGATGGAAGACTTTAAAACCTTTTATTCAAAACCACAAAGAATCCGAGTAAAGGACCTACCACCTCACCCATTAAAAAATAATGTGCCTGTCGGCGTTTTTAATATAAGCGAAGAAATAGATAAAACGAAAGTAAATACGGGAGAGAGTTTTCTCTATACTTTTTCGGTTACGGGCGAAGGAAATATCAGCCATATAACCGAGCCAAACATTCCTAAAAACGATATTTTTGACTTTTATACCCCTAATAAAATGGAGAATATTACAAGAGCGAATGGAAAAGTCACAGGCAAATATACTTTTAGTTATTATGCTATCCCCAAAGAACCCGGCACCCACGCAATGGATACTTATTTTTCTTATATATTCTTTGACACGCAGAAAAAAAAATATGACACTCTTCATTCCAAAACAAATGTATTAGTGACGGGAGAAAGCCATAAAAATGCTACTATTCTTGCTAACGATGTAGGAGGATTTTATCAAAATATAGAAGCAGAAAATAATGACCTTGTTTCTTTAGAGAAACAATACCAAAACTGGTATATATATATCTTGCTTGTCTTATTTTTAGGAGGAAATGTATTGTTATATTTAAAAAAATAAAAAATGGGGAATAGCATAGGAAATATTTTAAAGATAACAACCTTTGGAGAGTCCCATGGAAAAGGAATAGGCGTTGTTTTAGAAGGATTCCCCGCGGGAATACATATTTCAGTAGAAGAAATAAGAAAAGAAATGCAACGCAGAAAGCCAGGACAATCTAAAATTACCACCCAAAGAAAGGAAGAAGACGAAGTGGAAATAGTGAGTGGAATTTTTGAAGGAATAAGTACTGGAATGCCTATCTGTATGCTCATACGCAATGAAGACCAAAAAAGCAAAGATTATGAGCACTTAGCAAACGTCTTTCGACCATCTCATGCGGACTATTCATATCAAATGAAATATGGTATAAGGGATTATAGAGGTGGGGGGAGAAGCTCCGCAAGAGAAACCGCTGCAAGAGTAGCCGCAGGGGCTTTGATAAAACAATTTCTTGTATTAGAAAATATACAATGTTTCGCTTATGTATCCCAAGTAGGAAATATAAAATTAGAAAAAAAATATAACGAAGTAGATTTCTCCCTCACTGATACGAATATGGTCCGTTGTCCCGACGAATCCATAGCTGAGCAGATGATCCATCTGATAGAACAAACCCGCAAAAAAAGAGATACTATTGGAGGAATCATTACGGGAGTAATACAGGGAGTTCCCCCAGGTTTAGGAGAACCTGTGTTTGATAAACTGCATTCGGACTTAGGAAAAGCAATGCTGAGCATAAATGCCGTAAAAGGATTTGAATACGGCAGCGGATTTGCAGGAATAGAAATGAATGGGTCCGAGCATAATGATATTTTTTATGCTGATAATGGAATAATAAAAACAAAAACAAACCATTCCGGTGGAATACAAGGAGGTATTTCTAACGGAGAAGACATCTATTTCAGGGTTGCTTTCAAACCTGTAGCAACTATTATGAAAGACCAAGAAACTGTGGATAGTCAAGGAAACTCCACCACTGTAACAGGGAAAGGAAGGCATGATCCATGTGTTGTTCCACGAGCAGTGCCTATTGTAGAGGCAATGTCCGCTCTAGTAATAGGTGATCATTTTTTACGAAACAAAGCAATACAACGATTATAAACGTATTTCATTCCAAATGCGAAAGTCTTAAAACTTTAGCAATTTTTTTATGCTATGAAAG
>JASGCU010000120.1 GCA_030053935.1 Chitinophagaceae bacterium | reverse complement strand
ACATACAAGCAAAGATTTACAAACTCAATAAAAAATCTTTACAAACTATTAAAGCCAGAAGGAAAAATTGTTTTCACTTTTCACAACAAAGAATTACCAATTTGGAATGCGTTTTTAAAATCAATTTCATTAGCTGGTTTTAGAATTGAAAAAGTTATTCATCAACAAAACAGAAGAACCGGCGACGCAAATGTTGCTCATCCTTATGGCACTTCGGGAACAGATTTTTATATCCGTTGTGTTAAGTCCGACGTACAAACCATTAAGACAGACAAAGACGAGTTTGAACATTTTGTTGTAACAAAAGCAATTGAAATAATTGCATTGAGAAATGAGCCGACACCATATCAGTTTTTATTTAATGGGGTACTAACTGAAATTTCAGGTGCTGGTTTTGATTTGGCTGGTTTTGATAGTAATATTCAACACATTTTAGAGGCAAATGTTGGAAAAATATTTAAGATAACAACAAATGGAGACAACAAAGCAGGTAACTATTGGTGGTTTACTAACCCGAAAGATTACATAAAATATCCAGACCGTCTTTTAACTGACAGAGTTGAAGAAACTATTGTCAATTTATTAAGACGAAAAACTTCTGTTTCTTTTGACCAAGTACTTGCAGAAATTTTTGTAAAATACCCAAATGGCTTAACGCCAGACATTAAATCAATTGACAAAATATTAAAAAAATATGCTTCACAATCAGGTGGAAAATGGTTGTATAGAACTATTGAAGTAGAAGCAGATTTTACAAAGCATACAGAGATATTAAAGCTCCTTTCAGACATTGGAAAAAAACTTGGCTACGAAATATTTGTTGGCAAGCGTGAGCAACCTGAAAACATAAACGGAAAAAAACTTGTTGATTTTGCCGACTATAATAATTTGAATTTTCTTTCCTATGACAAAGAGAAACTTGAAAGAATTGAAATGATAGATATGCTTTGGATTAACAATAACAAAATCGCCTACATTATTGAAGTTGAGAACTCAACCAAATTCACATCAGGTGTTCAAAGGGCATCTAATGTGGAAGCAGACATTCCAAAAATTATGGTACTCCCCGACAGACGAATACATGAATTTTTGGCAACTAAGGACCCAATGTTTACAGACAATTTTAAATCTTACCATTGGAAATATTTATTGTATAGTGATACTAAAAAACTACACACTACAAGAAAAATTGACAAGGAACTCATCAGCATTTGGACAAAAACTTTATGACGCAAGGAAAAATAGATATGTTGTTTTGAATTTTGTGGAACTACAGTTTTACTTCAAGATAACAAACCCCTATACCCATTTGGTTATCCTTATGCATATAAAATAAATCATCAACATCAGAACATAATTCATTTCAGAAAAATTTAAAAACCAAATGTATCACATCCATAGATGAAATATGCAAAATATCTAACACAAAAAGAACGGAAGGAGCTGCTCCTAATAAAAACTGTAAAACATCTTTCTTATCCGCATAATCCCAAGGATTTGGGTATTGCGTCTCTCCAAAATAAACACCTTCCCCTTCTTTATTGGTATTAGAAACTATGACCTGTATTTTATCACAGTGAGATTCTATTTCTGCTGTGAGAGATTCTTTTGTTTTATAATAATCAAAATACAGCACCGAAATAGGAGAGCAATAGCTTCTATCTTGCTTTAAGATTACAAAATCATTTTCTATAAAAAAATCTTGATTCATACTATACACTGCTCTGTGGTATTGATAATTATTATAGTATCCACTGTGGTTTACCAACCAAGAAAACCCCTCCATTGCTTCAAATAAAGCAGAAAAATTATAGTCGAGAGGAATAAATATCTGAGAAACATTCCTACACCCTAACCCAAAATAGGTGTGAATATCTGCACTGAGACCCTGTAGCTCTATTTTTGTCTCCTTGCCCGTAAGAATAGCAACGGAACTCCTGTTTTTTCTGATAATATGAGGAATTTTTGAAAAATAATATTCAAAATATCTCGCTGTATTATTACTGCCTGTGCCAATAAACATATCAATTCCTTTCAAAGAACTTTCATAATTCAAGACAGATTTATAAATGGGATTTATCTCTTGTAATTTTTCCATCAGAAAGGGAATAATAATGCTGTCATGAGAACTCTGTTTTATAATAGCATTATTATGAGTGATTAATACACAAAGTAAATCGTGAAATCCCACTGCGGGTATGTTCCCTGCCATTGCTATACCTACATTTTTTTTGGTGTTTTTTTCAAAATTATAAGCAGAGACCCATTTCCAAAGCATCTCGCCCTTCAAAAAATGAGAAATTCCCTCTAAGGCAGTATCTAAAAATCTATCCACGAACCATTTATTTTGCCTCTGTGCTTGTTCAAAAAGATTTTTTTTCTCTTTATGAGGAATACTTTTTATGTACTTCCCTAATTTAATGAAATCTTCTACCCTTGCTTCCAAATGGAACTTCTCTTCTGCCATTATGATGTATGAATAAAATACTTATTGGGATTCTCTTTTTTTTGTTACCTCTTTTATTATATCAAAAGCAATCTCTGCGGTTTTATTTTCCGAATCAATCATCGGATTTATTTCCGCTATTTCCCAACAGCATGTCTTTGCATGGGTTACCAATTCTCTATTGAGTATTTTTGCTTCCTCAGGAGTAATCCCTCCTATTACTGCTGTTCCTGTGCCTTTGGCAAAAAAAATATCCATACTATCTACATCAAAAGAAACATAGATCTGGTCGCATTTTGAGAGGTATTCTATCGTCATGGCAGCCACTTGCAATGCTCCTTTTTTACGAACATCGTCAGTAGTAAATACTTTTATATTATGGGTATTCATAAGGTATTCTTCTGCCTTTTCAAAGTCCCGAACAGAAATATACACAATGTCTTCATAGTTTATTTTAGCATCTTTTGTCCCTATTTTTTTTGCTTGCTTCCAAAGATGTATCACATCTGGATCGGGAGTATTTTCCATACATTCTGTATTATCAATGGCTAAAGCAAGAGCCAGTGGCATTCCGTGAAGATTTCCTGATGGCGTGGTATAAGGAGTATGTAAATCTGCATGGGCATCTATCCATATCACACCTAATCGTTTTTCAGGAAAAACATGCTTGATACCTGCGATAGTACCAAAAGAGGTGCTGTGATCACCAGCTAATACCAACGGAAAAGCATCTTCTCGTATGATTTTGGCAACCGCAATCTGGACCCTTTTTTGCAGCTCTACTATCTTTTTTATGTGTTTCGCAGTAGGAGAAGTAGATTTTTTGAACATAGGTGTATTATCTGATAAAACAACTACTTTGTTATGCTTCGTAAAAAAAGGAGACCTCTTTTTAATACTTGCAATTTTTAATGCATCTATGCCAAAACTGGCACCAGGCGTTCCCGCCCCTAATTCTGACTGAACTTCTATTATTATTACTTTTTTATTCATAGTATTATCTTTCGTTTTTGGATTTATTAAAGTATCCTAAAATGGTTTCTTTAAAACGCAAATTTATATAATTTTATAGAAAAATCCAAATTTATATATAAATTATGAATTATGAATTATGAACGAGAGTTAAAAACACTTCTCAAGGAACAAACAAAAAATTCCGAAAGAATACAATTATAGAATTATACGAACGGATATTTCTTAATATGGTAAAAAATATAAATAAATTTAAAGATAAATACAATAAGAATTACTCATATTACGCAAAAATATAATAAAATTTCATACATTATTTTAAATGTTTAAATAAACTGTACAGTCATTTGAATTCCAACATTATGAGAATGGAATGAAATTAAAAAAACCCAAAAAAAGTAGCATACATAAGGTATCATCCATTAAAATGTTAAAATAAACTTTTGAATATAATTTTTAGTGAGTTAACAACTTATAATTTATACATAAAAACAAAAAACAAAAATGAAAAAAAAATTTATAGTAATGTTTGCTATTGCTTTTGCAATAGGTAGTTATGAATGTAATGGACAAATAGTAAGTATAAGTCCATTTGATGCGACTTCTGAAGACAGCGTAGAGATAATATATGATGTTGCTTTAAGTGCAACGGGGATAAATACTCTTGGTATTACGGATACCTCCGTTTATATGCACAGTGGAGTAGTGATTACTCCTAATGGGACTGATTGGACAAGAACAAGAGGAAACTGGGGAGCTAATGATGGTGTGGGGAAGATGAAAAAGATAGCAGGAACGAGTAAATGGAGCATAAAAATTGTTCCAAGGAGTTATTATAGTGTTCATAACGACACTCCTATATATAGATTAGCGATGGTATTTAGAAATGCTGATGGGACTAAACAAGGAAAAGGAAATCCAGGAGTTTTTTTGGGAGGAGAAGTAGTTAATGGAGATATTTATGTCAATTTCCCTGCTCAATCTCAAATAGTTACTCTTAATCCCAAAAATGCAAGTCCCGAAGACAGTATAGAAATAATATATAATACTGCTTTAAATACCACTAATAATATCATTTTAGCAAGTAAAACTGCTCTTAACTCTACTGATACTGCTGTTTATATGCACAGTGGAATAGTGATAAACCCTAATGGAACTGGTTGGGCAAGAACAAGAGGAAACTGGGGAGCTAATGACGGTGTGGGAAAGATGAAAAAGATAGCGAGAACAACAAAATGGAGAATAAAGATTTTACCAAGGAATTATTATAATGTGAGTAGTGACACTCCTATATACAGATTAGCAATGGTATTTAGAAATGCTGATGGAACGTCTGTAGGAAAAGGAAATCCAGGAGTTTTTTTGGGAGGAGAAGTAGTTAATGGAGATATTTATGTCAATTTCCCTTCCCAATCTCAAATAGTCACCTTAAATCCTGTGAATGCAAATCCTGAAGACAGCGTAGAGATAATATATGATGTTGCTTTGAATACAAATAATACTACGATTCTAGGGGGTAGTACTGCTCTTAATGCTACTACCACTTCTGTTTATATGCACAGTGCAGTAATAACTACTCGTAATGGAATTACATGGGAAAGAACTATAGGAAATTGGGGTATGGATGATGGTGTGGGAAAGATGAAAAAGATAGCTGGAACAACAAAATGGACAATAAAGATTTTACCAAGAAATTATTATAATGTGAATAGTGACACTCCTATATACAAATTAGTAATGGTATTTAGAAATGCTGATGGAACGTCTGTAGGAAAAGGAAATCCAGGAGTTTTTGTAGGAGGAGGAGTCAATACTAATGGAGACATCTCTGTGAATCTTTCTGCTAGTAGGGTGGCTCAGAGTATTACTTTTGGGGCTTTGACAGATAGAACTTATGGATACACACCTTTTGTTTTACAAGCAAGCTCTTCTTCCAGTTTACCTATTGTATATTCTGCATCCAATACTATTATAGAAATCAATAGTAATACAGTAACTATAAACAGAGCGGGAACTGTCCGTATTACCGCCTATCAAAGCGGAAATAAAAATTATTTGACAGCAGATTCTGTGGTGCAAATTCTTACCATACACAAAGCATATCAGAGTGTATCTTTTGAAGCATTAGATAGCACTTTTGGACAAGCACCTTTTGTTTTACAAGCAATATCTTCTTCCAGTTTACCTATTGTATATTCTGCATCCAATACTATTATAGAAATAAATAGTAATACAGTAACTATAAACAGAGTGGGAACTGTCCGTATTATCGCCTATCAAAGCGGAAATGAAAATTATTTGACAGCAGATTCTGTGGTGCAAATTCTTACCATTCATCCCATTATGTACAAAGATATAGATAAAGACGGACTCATAGAAGTAAGCTTTATAGAACAATTAGATTTTATTAGATATAATCTTACAGGAACATGTAGTGTAGGAATTTGTAATGGGTATGAACTGACGAGAAACTTGGATTTTAGAGATTCTACTTCGTATAGAAATTATAGAAGCTATA
>JASGCU010000119.1 GCA_030053935.1 Chitinophagaceae bacterium | reverse complement strand
TTTATAGAAATGATAAAGGGAAAAACATGTTGAGCACCAATACTGCCCCTACTATACCTACCACATTGAGAGATTCTATTATAGAAAGAAATAGAAAAGTAATGCTTTCATGGTCTCCTTCAAAAGATTCAACAGCAAGCGGAATGAACCAAAACTTTGTTACCTACAATATATACATCGGCACAAAAGAAAACAAAAACTCTGTCCGAAGTAGCCAAACACTTCCAAACGGTAAACCCCTTCTGGGTGAAATGAATAATACCATTCATACAAATTTTTTTATACTCAATGTATCAACTCTTGCAAAACCGAAAACATATTATTGGAGTGTTCAGGCAATTGATGCGACAGGGAAAGCAAGTAATTGGGCTATAGAAGATAGTTTTAGTTTAATGAGCGGACAAGAAATTATTTTTAATACTTTACCACCTCAAGAATATTTAGATGAATTTTATCTCGGTGCCGTAAGCACATCAGGACTACCTATTACCTATACTACCGAAAATACATCTCTTATATCCATACAAGGAAATAGAGTCGTTATTAACAACATCGGTTCAGGAACAGCCCTTATTACCGCTACCCAAAGTGGAAATCAACTCTACTATCCTGCAAATAATGTATCACAAGTTCTCTATATATTAAAAAGAAATCAGAGCATAACATTTGAAGAAAATACTCTCAAAACATTCGGACATAATTTTGATTTTACAGCAAATACTACATCAGGCCTACCTATTTCTTACACTAGTAACAATAATATAGTTTCTATCGATGGAAGTAGAGCAACTATTCTTTCTGTGGGTACGGTTCTTATAACAGCGTCTCAAAATGGAGATGGTAATTACAATGCTGCCACATCTGTACAAAAAATATTTACCATCACAAAAAAATTACAGCAAATATATATTTCTACCACACAATATCAAAAAACATACGGAGAGATACCCTTTACTATAAATGCCACTTCTAACAGCACTTTACCTCTCGTTTACTCCATTTCTAATACTCTTTTATATTTGCAGAATAATACTCTCACTATACAAGGAGCTGGGACAGTTTCTCTCTCTCTCTCTCAAAACGGAAACCAAAACTACGAAAAAGCGGACACCGTAAAAGTATTTTTAACCATACACAAAGCATCTCAATCCATAAATATATCTCATATACCCATCATTAAAAATATGGGAGATAACGCTTTCACTCTTTCTTACTCCGCATCGAGTGGGCTATCTCTTACTTACAGTAGTTCCAATACTTCTATAGCATACTTTTCGGGAAATCAAATATATATAGGTTCACAAGATGGGATAACCTCTCTCTTTTTTATCCAAAATGGAGATAAAAATTACCTACCTACAAACGCAAGTCAACTTATATTCGTTTCCAATCCTACAAAACAATATCCCAATCTTTATTTTGTAGATATACCTGAAAAAACCTTTGGAGACCCTCCTTTTTTACTCGGGATTACTTCCAACTCCACCGTACCTATATCTTATATAAGTGAAAACACTGCAATAGTAACTATATCCAATGATACTGTGCGTATTATTCAACCGGGGACTACAAATATAAGTGTTTATCAATACGGAAATGCATCTTATAATCCACAAATAATCACAAAAAGCATGAGAATAGTAAAAGCAAATCAATCTATAACTTTAGCACAAATACCAACTAAAACCTTAGGAGACAGGGCATTTAAAATATCTGCTTCTTCTAGCTCATCTTTACCTCTCTCTTTTACCAGCTCTAATACAAATATTGTCCAAATAAAGAAAGATAGTGTTTTTGTAAGAAGCTCAGGTATAGTAATAATAACAGCAAGACAACCAGAAAATAATAACTATAACGCCACCCAAGCAACCACCATAATAAGAGTACTAGATACTCTCAAACAAAATCAAACAATTATTTTTGCACCCATTCCAATAAAAATATACGGAGGATCCGATTTCTTACTATCTTCTACACTATCTTCTGGATTAACCCCCACATATATAAGTAATGATACATCTGTAGCTACTATACATATAAATAGAGTTACTATTAAACAAGCCGGAACCTGCCTCATCAGTGCATACCATCTCGGAAACCAAAACTTGAATCCTACTAATATCGTATTCCAAACACTCATTGTTACCCGAGCAAATCAAATTATAAGCTTTCCTAATCTACCCCCTAAAATAAATACAGACCCTATTTTTAATATTACCGCATATTCATCCGCTAGCTTACCCATAATCTACTCTTCATCTAATATAGCAGTAGCCTCAGTACTCAATAATTCTGTAACTATAATAAATCACGGAATAATAAATATAACCGCATACCAAACAGGAAATAAAAATTATTTACCAGCTTTTAATACACAACGACTTATCATAAACTCTGTATCAAAAACAAATCAAACCATATCCTTCCTTCCAATACCCGAAAAAATAATTGGACATCCGCCATTTATTCTTACAGCATCATCCAGTTCCTCACTACTACCAATAGAATTTACAAGCTCAAATCCTTCCGTAGCAACAATAAACGGAAATACTATCTTTATAAGATCGAACGGAACTGCTACGATAACAGCTTTCCAAGAAGGTAACACAACCGTTAACTCTGCAATAGCGTATCAAAACCTAGTAATAAAAATAGAACAATCCATCTTTGCTACCCCAATACCTTCCAAAATATTTGATGATGCCCCATTTATAATAGAAGCATCTGCAACTTCTTTCTTACCCATTACCTATTCTTTCTCAAACTCATCAATCGCACATTTAGAAAATAATACCATTACTATTTTACAAGCAGGTACTACCAATGTGACTTTTTTTCAAACAGGTAATGAAACCTATAGACCCGCATCCCCCGTATCACAAATACTTTTCGTAGATAAAAAATTGCAACAAATAACGATGGATTCCATCTTTTCTAAATATTTGGGAGACGAACCTTTTCAAATACATGCCAGATCTAATATGGGCTTAACTGTTTCGTACTCCTCATCCAATCAAAATGTTGCAACTATCTCTTCTAATGTCGTATTTGTAAACGGTGGAGGAGCAACTATAATAACAGCATATCAAAATGGAAATAACAATTATTACCCCGCAACGCCAATACAAAAAACATTATACGTATCTAAAAGACCGCAAACCCTTACTTTCAATCCTCTTATAAATAGAACATGGGCAGACCCTCCTTTTACTCTCAGAGCATTCGTTTCATCAGGTCTATTTATAACATACTCCTCTTCCAATGAATTTGTGGCTATTGTTGATGGACAAAATATAATCTTAAAAGAACCCGGAACAACTACCATTACTGCCTATCAAAACGGTAATATTATCTATATTCCCTCTAATTCCGTTTCCCAAAAACTTATAGTCGAAAAAACAAACCAAAATATTACCTTCCCTAATATTCCTGTAAAAACTTTCGGAAAGTATTCTTTCAAACTTGCCGCCTATTCTGATTCTAAACTCCCTATAACATACGTCTCATCAGATACAAAAATTGTCAACATAATAGATAACATTGTAATAATGGACACATCAGGCATCGCTAAAATAACCGCCTACCAAAACGGAAATAGATTCTACCTACCAGCAGACCCTATATATAGAACTATTCTTATTTTACCACCTATTGTAAATACTACTAATGCCGATCCCGACAAATACCAACAAACCATAACTTTTAACAATATCCCTCTCAAATACAAAGGAGATGCACCATTTATACTGGAAGCATTTGCATCCAGCAAGCTCCCTATTCAATACCAATCATCCGACCCATATATTGCAACTGTACTAGAAGATACCATTATCATATTACAATCAGGACAAATAAAAATAACAGCTGCCCAACCAGGAAACCCCGAATACAATCCCGCTCATCCTATAATAAAATATCTTACTATATGGGACAAAAATAAACTCCCCCAAGAAATAATATTCCAAACAATACCCGAAAAAACCTTAGAAAGCCCACCTTTTACAATACTATCTCAAAGCTCCGCAAACCTTCCTATAACCTACATTTCTTCTGATACCACTAAATTAAAAATAATAAATGATTCTGTATATATAAAAAATATAGGAATCATAACTATTACAGCATTGCAAACAGGAAACCAAACCTACAATCCCGCAATCCCAATAGAACAAAAAATAAATATCATATCCACCGCAAAGAAAAATCAAAATATAATCTTTGAAACTATTCCACATAAAACAGTCGGAGACCCTACTTTTTTACTCTCCGCAAGAACTAACTCATTACTACCCATTTATTTTACCAGCTCTAACTCAAATATTGCTACTATAGATAAAAAAGCTGTTAATATTACAGGTCATGGAACCGTCAACATCATCGCATACCAAGAAGGGAATAATGAATACAACCCTGCTACACCTGTATCACAAACACTCATAATATTCCCCCAGACAATCATCCAAAAAAGAAATCAAACTATACACTTTATCACTCCAACCGTATTATTCTATACAGACGTATTCTTTACACTAAAAGCAACAAGCACATCCCGACTCCCCGTATCTTTCTTCACCAACGACTCTTCTATAAACATTCGCGACTCCATAATAACTACAGTAGACCCTGTCACAACCCCTATCAACATTAATATAACAGCTATACAAACAGGAAATCAATATTACTATCCTGCAAACCCCATTACCCGAAGAATTACCATACACCCACACCCTCTCACCCCCATTATCCAAACAAATAATAATATAAAAATATACCCTAATCCTACTCACGACATCATTACTCTTAAAACTAAAATAAAAATAACAAAATACCTCATCTACGACATACTTGGAAAATTACAAATGAAAAGTAACCCTCTCTCTTTTTCAAATAACGAATACAAAATTAATATAAAAATACTCAAACCAGGAGAATACATATTAATACTCTACGACAACTTTGGAAATATTGTGCAAAACGAAAAAATAATAAAACAGTAATAATGAAAAACTATTTGAGTATACTTCTTATTTTCTTCTTCTCTTGCAAAGATAACAAAACCGATACTCTCTTTTATAAAGGAAACCAAGCATTATCAAAACAAAATTACTCACAAGCAATTCAATGGTACAACAGATGTATCCAAAAAAACAAACAGTATAAAAATGCTTATAATAACAGAGGAGTCGCATACCTAAAAAATAACAACATAGGACAAGCAATACTAGACTTTAATACCGCTATATCCATAGATTCTCAATACGTAGATGCATATTTTAACCGAGCAAACGCCTATTATATACAAAATAGATACTTAAAAGCAATAAAAGACCTACACAAAATCAAACAATTTTATCCCGACTCCTCAAAAATATATATCACAGAAGGAATCATCCACTTCCAAGCTAAAATGTATACAGAAGCAAAAATATCATTCCTCCATGCCCTCAAACGAGACACTACAAACGGAGAAATTTACGGAAATTTAGGAACTACCTACTTCTATCTCAAAAAAAAAGACAGCGCAACCCACTACTTAAAAAAAGGACTATTCTACATACCCAACAATCCTCAAATCCATAACACCATATCACAAATACTAGTACAACAAGAAAAATATGACTCCGCTCTTGCACACATAAATACCGCATTAAAAACATCCTACCACGAAAGCTCCTTTCAAAATAATAAAGGATACATACTCTTAAAAACAAACAAAATAGACGAATCCTTAGAGTATTTCAACAGAGCTATTTATTACGATGCAAACAATGCAAATGCCCACAAAAACAAAGGCATATATTATCAAAAAAAACAACAATGGAACCATGCATTAGAACACTTCTTAAAAGCCCATTCTTTAGATAAAAAAATAGAAAACATCCACTTTTTACTAGCACAAGTATACCAAAAACTCAACAATCAAAAAAAAGCAAATGAACACATACAACAACTCTAAACCATTTTCAAAAGAGACTAAAGAAAATATAAAAACTAATTTTTAAAAATGCTCTTTTTATATA
>JASGCU010000118.1 GCA_030053935.1 Chitinophagaceae bacterium | reverse complement strand
ACCGAGCAAGAGCCGAAGGAAAATTAGAAGGAGAAGCAATTGGAATTCAAAAGGGAGAAGTAATTGGAATTCAAAAGGGAGAACTGAAAAAAGGAATTGTATCAGGATTGTTAATGTTAGAAAAAGGTATAGATACAAAACTGATTCAAGAAATTTCACAATTCTCACACACACAGATGCAAATACTTATAGATAGTTGGAAAAATAAACTCTCTGTAGAGGAAATATTGGAGAGTATGGGAAATGGAATCTATTGAATCACATCCATCTTTCCAAAACATAAAATCTTGTATCTATTGATATTTTTTTATTACGAATCCACTCCGAAAACTCTCTTTTATAAAAACATTTGGTTTATCACTATTTAATAATTAAACAGTTACAAAATTATAAATGTATCAAAAAGAGTTTTCGTATCGGACCCAAACACGAAAACAAAGAAATTTATTCGGTTTGATTGGGTGATGAAGATCTTATTAGGAGATAATGAAAATTTTGATATATTAGAGGTTTTGTCGAATATTTAGTAAAGAGATATCTATCAGTATTTTATATTTAATTTGGGAGACGGGAACGATTATTTATACAAGGACATAACAGAATTTAAAGGGCTTAGCAATATCGTGGGCTATATTTGATATTTGCATAATACTTCAAACTTTACCAATTTAAAAATAAAAAAATAACATGAAACAAAAAATACTATGGCTTTTTCAACTCGCTATAAGGGATAGCCGAGGAAGTAGAGTGCGTCTTTTACTTTTTTCCAGTGCTACACTTTTAGGGATAGCGTCTCTTTCTGCAATAAATTCATTTCGGGAGAGCGTCAGTATTTCTATCAATCGGCAAGCAAAGAGTGTATTAGGAGCAGACCTCGTTATAAGTTCCACCAAAAAACCTTCAGCAGAAATCCAATCTTTTTTAGATTCCATAGGAAGGAAAAAATCCCAAGAATGCAGTTTTGCATCTATGATATACTTTGTAAAAAACGGTGACTCCCGATTAGTCCAAGTAAGAGCATTAGAAGGAGGATTTCCATACTACGGAGCATTGGAAACCGAACCAACCAGTGCTTCTCTTTCTTTTAGAAATAAAAAAGAAGCACTCGTAGATGCAACCGTTATGCTCCAATTTGAAATGCAAATCGGAGACACTATCAAAATAGGAAAAGAATTTTTCACCATTGCGGGGAGATTAAAAAAAACACCCGGACAAACAGGTATTACTGCCTCCGTATCCCCCGTTGTATACATTCCCTATTCCTATTTAGAAACTACGGGATTAGTAATACGGGGCAGCAGAGTCAATTACTTTACTTACTATCAATTTGTTGATGGCGATGCATCCCTTTCCATAAAAAAAAAATGGAAGCAAAGGTTCTCACAATTAGATTTACGTGCCACCACTTGGGCAGATTCCCAACAAGACAGCAATGAATCCCTCAAAGAACTGAGTAAATTCTTGAATATGATTGCTTTCATAGCATTGCTTTTAGGATGTTTGGGAGTAGGAAGCTCCGTTTATGTCTATATGAAAGAAAAAATAAATACTCTTTCCATACTCCGCTGTATCGGAGCTTCCTCTACCGATATTATGTGGGTATTCCTGCTACAAATAGTAGGAATAGGACTAATAAGCTCTTTCTTAGGTGCATTACTCGGTATTTGTTTACAAATGTTAATTCCCCTTTTAATCTCCAACTTTCTACCCATAGATGTTCCTTTCTTTTTTTCAGTAAAAGTATTTTTTCAATCCCTTTTACTCGGAGTTCTCATCTCTATTCTTTTCTCAATCCTTCCCATTCTAAGAGCAAAAAATATCTCCCCCATAGAATCTTTAAAGTCCGTAGAATATAAAAACCTACCATCTCTCAAAGGTGCTTATTGGGTATACATAATTATTGCTCTCTCACTGTTTTTACTGACCCTTTGGCAAGTGGAAAGCATCACTAAAAGCATATTTTTTTGCCTGGGACTATTAGTAATAACCGCAGCTTTATTTCTCATAGCATCTGCATCTATGTTTTTGATACGAAAATACTTTCCCCATCAATTCCCTTATATTTGGAGACAAGGACTTGCTAATATGTTCCGTCCACAGAATCAAACAATGGTGCTTGTTTTTTCCATAGGTTTGGGAACCGCACTGATAGCTACTATTTTTATTACCCAAGCATCTCTCACTCACCAATTTCATATAACACCACAAAAAGATAGACCTAATATGATACTTTTTGATATACAAACCTCCCAAAAAGATACCATAGCAAGTATTACCCGTAGCCACAAACTACCCGTGATACAGCAAGTTCCTATTGTCAATATGCGCCTACTCAAAGTACGAAATATATCCAAAAAACAAAGAGAACAAGACTCTACCATCCAAATCCCACTTTCAGCTTTTAACCGAGAATATCGGGTCACTTATAGAGACACATTGATAGATTCTGAAAAAATTATAAAAGGAAAACCCCATTTCATGAAAAACGACAGTATTTTTATTTCCGTAGCCGATTTTTATGCTGAAGATTTGGATATCCAACTGGGAGACGAAATCCTCTTCGACCTCCAAGGAATACCCCTCAAAACATACGTCAAAAATATCCGAAAAATAAATTGGAATAGAATGCAAACAAATTTTCTCATTGTGTTTCCAACAGGTATTCTAGAAACAGCACCACAATTTCATGTCCTCCTCACACAAGTAAATGACGAACAAGCATCTGCAACATACCAACGAACCATCATACAAGCATTTCCAAATATATCCATAGTAGATATAAAACTCCTCATAACCACCATAGAAGGAATACTCACAAAAGTAAAATTTGTACTCCAATGCATGTCTCTCATAAGCATTATTACGGGCATCATCGTTCTCATCATTTCCATCAATAATACCAAATTTCAACGCCTCAAAGAAACTGTTTTATTAAGAACTATCGGAGCCACTAAAAAACAAATTGTTTCTATCACCGCAATAGAATACTTCTTATTAGGCACCATATCTACGTTTTCAGGAATTCTATTAGCAATCCTATCTTCTTACACTCTCATTTATTTTATCTTTGAATCCGAATTTATATTGGATTATATCGCTCTCATAAATATTTTTTTAGGAATAGTAGGCATCACTGTCTTTTTAGGTGTATATAATAATAGAAAAATTCTACTCCAAAGCCCATTAGAATCATTGAGAAATGCATAAATCCTTACCAAAGAGAGTACCCAAAAAACTATTTTTACAAAAATATTCAGTTTTAAACCCATTGATAATACCCATTCTATATAATATAGTACTGGATTTAAAAAATATTAACAATAAAACATTGAGACCATTGTATAATTTTAGATTTATTTTAAAAAATAATTATTTATTATTATTTTTAATAATGATTAAAAATGAACAAATCAGAAACAATGAAAGAAAATGACCTTATACAAACTCCAAAAAATGAAATTTTTTATAAAAAATAAAATTAACTAACCTGAACCCAATCTCGAAAAAACGATATTATTATAACAACATATATACCCACAACAATGAAACCCAGAAGAAATGAAATAAATGTCACATATGCCGCATTGTAACTAATATAGATACCCATAATGTAAATTATTTATTCAAAATTATAAAGTAAAAATGAAAACCGTAAACACATTTAATTTTAAAAATAAAAAAACTTTAGTCCGTGTAGATTTTAATGTCCCATTAGATAAAAATTTTCACATCACAGACACTACGCGACTCCAATCTCATATTCCAACTATAAAAAAAATACTTACTGACGGAGGAAGTGTTATCGTTATGAGCCACTTAGGAAGACCAAAAGACGGCTACGAAGAAAAATACTCTCTCAAACATATTTTACTACCGCTTTCCAAAATCTTAAACCAAGAAGTATTCTTTGCTGAAGACTGTATAGGCACAAAAGCATACCACATTTCACAAAATATCAAACCAGGAGAAGTACTCCTCTTAGAAAACCTACGTTTCTATAAAGAAGAAGAAAAAGGCGACGAACTATTTTCACAAAAACTTTCCAAACATGCAGACGTATATGTAAATGATGCTTTTGCCACTGCGCATAGATCACACGCATCTACTACCATAGTAGCAAAATTCTTTACAGAAAAAATCTGTGGAATAGTTATGGAAGCAGAATTGAATGCATTACATACTATATTAGAAGCACCAAAACGCCCATTCACAGCTATTTTAGGAGGAGCAAAAGTATCCGACAAAATCCTTCTCATAGAACAACTCCTTAAAAAAGCAGACCACATTATTATTGGAGGAGGAATGGCATATACTTTCTTAAAAGCACAGGGAATAAACATAGGAAACTCACTAGTAGAAACAGATAAAATAGAATTCGCACAAAATATCCTAAAAACAACCAATAAAATTATTCTCCCAAAGGACTCCGTCATCGCTCATAAATTTCAAAATGATACAGAAACACAAACAGTACTAAACCATAATATGAAAGACGGATGGATGGGATTAGATATAGGAAATCAAACAATAGAAGCGTTCGGAAATATAATAAAACAAAGTAAAACCATTTTATGGAACGGACCAATGGGAGTATTTGAAATGGAAAATTTCTCCCATGGAACAAAAAAAATAGCAGAACTCATCGCACAAACGACTCAAAAAGGTGCTTTTTCTCTCGTAGGAGGGGGCGACTCTGTTGCGGCAATTAATACACTTGGCTTTGCTGATAAAATAAGTTACGTATCCACAGGAGGCGGAGCATTACTAGAATTTATAGAAGGAAAAACCCTCCCAGGCATAAAAATATTACAATAAACACATGAAAAAACTACTCATACTATATATATGTATACTATTACCAAACCTTACATACTCCCAAGATGAAAATGATTTTAATCCCATAGGATTAAAATTTCTAGAATACGTAAAAGAAATCCCTGAAGACCTCCTCAGCACCAGATCAGCTATATTATTAAATCTACCAAATAATTGGGGAGAAAAAAAACAAAAAGAAATCATCCAACAAACACATACCTCTTTCCAAAAAATGGGAATAGATGCTATAATGTACGCCTCCATACAAGACATCTTTGCAGGAAAAGAAATAACACAAGAATACTACCAAAACTACACTTCAAGAGAAATTAAAAATATTATTATCGTATCCTACATAACACTCAAAATAGGAGAAAAAGAATACTCAAGATATGTCATCATCATAACACCATTCAGTAAAAATAAAAATATCATAAACCACGCACAAAAAGCATGGAAAAAAATAGATGATGAATACGAACCACTCTTAAAAAACCTCGGAAAAATTATATTCAAATCTAAAATCCCAAATAAAAACTTCCTCATAACTGACACCCCCAACTTTTTCGACGCACCAAAAATAGTAAAAACATACAGATACCAAAATTTCCACGAAGACCTCAAATACGATAAAATACTCATCCCAAAATTTGAAGAAATACAAATCCCCAAAACAAGACCAACAGGAATTATTAACGACAAAATCCAAAAAGAAATAGAAAACTATAACGAAAACATCCCCGAACTCAATAAAAAACTAACCAATGCTTTCGCAAACTATCACATGGACTACGAAATACGAAACTATGACGAAGCAGATGATAAAAAATTTATTCAAGAAGGATTTAGATTTGTTCTACACGTCATAAATACATCCGGAATAGCAGCACACCGACTCCTCGGCTACGAAATAGACCCAACAGATACCGAATACACCTTGATAAAACAAGAAAATGATAAAACTATTATAAGAACTATCCCCATAAATGCAAATATCTACAAATTTTATATAAAACACCTCCAAACAAAAGACATATTTCTAGGAAACCAGTGGGACGGAGACGAAAAATACTTCGAATCACTCAATCTCTTTATCAAAAATATAAAAGATGAACTGAAAGTAAAATAAAAACATTTTCAAATGGATCCCGCTCCGAAAAGTCACTTCTGTTACATTTATAATTTTGTAACTAATTGATTACCAATAATTTTAAAATTTGATATTTTTGTAAAAAGGACCCTTCGGAGCGGATTCATATTTGTAACCACATCAATTTAAACACGAATTAAACAAAAAACACAAATAGTTCGCA